>ONKL01000082.1 GCA_900318395.1 uncultured Prevotella sp. | reverse complement strand
AGCAAGAGTGATGAAGGAATGGATTATGTTCAGGTGATGCCTGACAATCCGCGTGTGGGACTGGTGCAGCCGTTTAGCGGCTGGGGTAGGGGGCAGCTGTTGAGTAACGGCTCGTTCGACTTCCTGCGAAAGGTGCGCAACAGGAAGAAGCCCGAACTGAAGGGCGACTACGTGAGCCTCTCGTTCGGCGACGATGGCAACGACCGCGTGACGTTCGTAGTACCTGCTGAGTTGCGTACCGATCTGCCCAAGATCCTGAGGAAAGGTATGACGAAAGTGATCAAACATCTGACAGAGAAAGGATTTAGCCGATGATTTACAGGATTTACTATCAGGGTGTGGTGAAGTTTATCACCCCTGTTAAGAACCGAGAAGAGTTGATGGCGCTGAGGAACTCGAAGGAGAACCTTGAGCTGTTGGCGAAGGCTCGAACGGGCGACCAGAAGGCGAAAGGGAGGCTGCTGCAGCTGGCCTATAACTTAGGGCGTACTGAGGGCAAGCTTGCAGGCTGTGAGAGTATCGGCAGCTACTTCTTCCACGATGTGGATTGCTATGATCCTGAGCAGTCGGCAGCCATCAAGGAGCTGGTGCTCTCGAAGAAGGATGCTATCGGGCTGATGATGCTCGAGAAGAGTCCGGGCGGCGGTTGGCATCTGGTGTGCCGAAGAGAGCCTGGAACGACCATTCTGGAGAGTCAGGTGAAGGTGGCCAATGAACTGCGTATCGAGATGGATACCAATGCCAAAAACCTTAACAGAGTGGTATTCTCTACAAGCGGCTCTGAGGAGGATCTGCCTTATCTGGATGATGCGCTCTTCGACGAGCCGATGACCGCAGAGGAGTGTGTGCAGGAGTATCAGCGGCTGAAGGAGCGCGAGAAGAAGGGCTTGGAGCAGGTGCCCAAGGGCGCCAAGAAGGCAGATAAGCACTATCGCCCGTGGGAAGACTGCTCGCTGGGGTCAGGCCCCGAAGTAAAGTCCTCGGTTACCGAGGGAGGCGCTGGGGTCAGGCCCGAAAGTGCGAAAGTCGCTGATGCGACTTCACTTTCGCGCCAGACCCGGGAGCTGCGCCAGACCCAAAGTGAGGAGAATAGGTATCCGAACGATTATCACGGGATTCCGTTTGCGGAGATCCTGAAGAAGTACTGGGAGGTGAACAATAATGGATTTGAGCCGACAGAGGGCGATCGCGACACGCTGACCTTCCAACTGGCTTTAGACCTCAGGCATATCTGCGGCAAGAACTTCGGATGGCTCGATCAGGTGATTCCCTGCTACGACGGATTCCCAGTTGAGGAGAAACGTCAGAAGATTCGCAATGCGCTGAACTCGGAACTGGAGTCATTCCCAAGCCGTCTGCGCAACACGCTGAATGCGCTGGAGAAATCGGTCCCGAGTGGATGTTTACAGCAGGATGAAGAGCAGATGCCAGACCTCGACCCGACAGAAACTGCCCCCAAGTTGCCGAAGATGCCTCAGGGCATAAGGGACTCCATCGACGCCGTGGGAACTCAATTGGCATTGCCTGTGTTGACGGCCGTCTGTCCATGTATCGGCGCACTCGCAACTGGTGTGAAGCTAGATGTTCACGGTAAAATGAAAGGCTTGAATCTGATTGCCTATATCGCAGGTGACTCTGCCAGCCGTAAGGGTGACATCGACCCTGTGGTGTTTGCCTGGATGAGTGAGGTGATGGCCGTCGACAAGATGTATGAGAGGCAGGAAGATGACTGGCGTGTGAAGAAGAGGGCAGCCAAAAACCAGAAAAATCAGCCAGAGGAGCCGAAGTTGCCCATCAGATTCGTCCCTCTTAACAACACAGTGGCCAATCTTGCTGAGCGACTGGCCAATGTCGAGGGAAAGCACGCCTTCTCGTTTACGCCAGAGGCTGATACGGTCGCCCAGAAATGGAAATCGAGCATGAGTGATTTCTCTATCATGTTGCGTCAGAGTTACGATGGTTCGAGATATGACCGAGAGGCACGCAGCCCAGATGCCGTGAACGTCCATATCGAACATTTGCTATGGAACGTAACCATGTGTGGAACGCCGGACGCCCTTTTTCGCGTCGTGACCAATTACACCGACGGACTTCAGAGTCGTATTGCCTTAGCCCGTACGCCCGACAATACCTTTTCGCAACTGGAAGAGCAGAATAAGGATCTGACACCGCGCCAGGAAGAACGTATCATTCAGATTGCTCATCTGTTGCCGCTGATGCAGGGTGAGGTCGTGCTGCCTAAGCTGGAACAGCAAGGACGGGTGTGGCTGGAGAAGATCCGCATAGAGACGATGAAGAACGATGATCGGGTGAAAGCTCGTCAGCGATTCCGAATCTGTGTGACAACCCAGCGTATGGTTTGTTGCCTGATGCTCTGTAAGGTTTGTGAGACGCTCATCCAGAAGCATGGCCTTAATGGTGCCGAGAATCAGTTGAAGCAGAACCCCAGCCTCTGGAAGGAAATGCTGCTGAAAACTCAGACACCTTCGATGCTGGAAGCCTATGACGTGATAGCCGACTCTCTTATGGAAAATGCCCTTTACTTCTTCCGAGACCGTATCGAACAGGCTTTCAACAGTCGAAACTATGTGGGCTGTTCTAATGGGGAACGTCAGAGGCACGGCAAAAACGATACGATCTATGAGCGGTTAGAGTTCCTGTTTACATACGAGCAGGCTATGCAGCAAACTGTAGCTGTGAAAGGGACTTATGTGACTCCTAACATTGTGAGACAAATGCTGAAGAACTGGCGTAAACAAGGTCTGATCGTTCAGACAGATGAAGGTAAGTTCAGGAAATTGTAATGTGGTCATTATGGTCATTAAGGTCATTTGTCATTAAGGAAAATGGGAAAATGTGGAAAATGTAACAATGTAAAAATGTGAAAATTTAAAATGGAAAAGGTTGAATTGAATAAAGAAATTAAATTGACTCCACACTTTACGCTGGGGGAATTGACGAAGACGAAGTATGTGACAGCGGATGGGAATATCCCTTCGCGCGTCGTGATTGAGAATCTGATCCGCGTTTGCGGTTGGCTCGAAGAGCTGAGAGTGCTCGCTGGGGTCAGGCCCCAAAGTAAAGTGGTTGCTGGGGTCAGGCCCCAAAGTAAAGTCGCAGGCGACTGTACTTTGGCGCCAGACCCGGGGGCTGCGCTTGACCCGGGGGCTGCGCCATCTGCGAGGAAAGAGGTGCCGATTGTTATTAATTCGGGGTATAGGTCGCCGGAGGTGAATAGATTGGCGGGTGGGGCTGCGAACTCGAACCATCTTTCAGGTTGTGCGGTGGATATCCGCTGCGCGGGGAAGGAGCAGATGATCCGCTACGCGTCTATTCTGCTGGATATCGCTGACGGGACGAAACGGGAGTTTGATGAATTGCTCTTGGAGCAGCATGGAAGTGTCTGCTGGCTTCATTTCGCGGTGAGGCCGAAGGAGAATCGGCGTATCATCCGATTTCTGCGAGTGTAGCTAAAAAAAAGGAGGTTCTCCCGTGGGGAGAATCTCCTTTTATGGATGTGAAATATGAATTATTTCAAGTTCTTGATCTCAAGAGCGGGCTTGTACTCGGGGTCGATCTCGAGGATCTTGTCGGCATAGTCCTTTGCTCCTGCGACGTTCTTGTTGATATATGAGTTGAACATCATGTAGTGGTAAGCAGTCTTCAACATGGTGTTGTCGCCCTTGGTGCGGTCGGCCTTGTTGGCCAACAGCTCGATCACCTTCAGGTAGTCGGCCTTTGCCAGCGAGTTCTTCATGTTGTCGTCGAGCTTGTTCACGTTGCTGGCTGCCATATAGGTGGCGTAAACCTGCTGGATGGGGAACTTCTCACCAGCCGCACGGAAAAGGTCAACTGCCATCTGGAGCATCTCAGCCTTCTTGGCGGGATTGGCATCACCATACTTTGAGTAAATGTTTGCCAGACCTTCGTGATCGTCGAAGTTTACATCGGGCTTGCAAGCGAGGTAGTCGTTGTAGTACTTGATGGCCATCTCGAACTCCTTCTCCTTCAAGTAAGAGTCAGAAACGGTCTTAAGGATGGCCCAGCGCTTGATCATTGAAGAGTCGTTAACGAGCTCGAGAGCCTTGTCAAACTGTTTGTAAGCATTGGCGTTGTCCTCGAGTGCCTGATAGATCAGAGCGGTATAGAAGTGATCGTACTCAGAGAACTTGGCTGAGTCGGTCTCGTTGAAGTACTTGTTGATGTACGACTTAGCAGCTTCGTAATTCTTCAGCTCGTAGTTAGAGAACATAGCCAGACGGTTGAATGTCGGGTTGCGTGGCTCGAGCTTGATACCTGCCTCAGCAGCACGGAGGGCATCCTCGAAGTGACCTGTGAAGTAGCTGCAGCGTACGAACTCGTTGAGGTTACCCTTGTCGAGCTTGTTGATGTCTGCCTTCATGTAGTTCTCGTAAGCCTGCTTCTCGTCGCCTGCCAGCATGTAGATGTGGGCGGTGATGGCGTCGATATCCTCATTGGGGCACTGCACCTTCATGTCCTGCAGCTTCTGAGCAGCCTGCTTCGGACTGATCTTACGATATACCATAGCCCATTTCTTGTATCCCTCGGGGTTCTTGGGATCGAAGTTGATAGCCTGGTTGTAGTAGCCGGCAGCCTTACCACCATCGGTACCGTATGCTGACTCGATGTCGCCAAGCAGCAGATATGCGGGGGCATACTGATACTTGGGCTTACCAGCCTCGTTGGCATAGTTGGCAAACTGGATGGCACCTGCTGTATCCTTCTGCTCATAGAATGCACGGGCGATCTTCATAAGGGCCTCGGGGTTCTTCTTGTTCTTCTTGTAGGCGGTCTTTGCGGCGTCGGCTACGTTGCCTGCCTTCGACTTGATTGCGCTGAGGGCTGCGTTGAGCTCCTCTTCCTGTGCGTTTGCGGTGGCGCTGAAACCTGCCAGCAGCACACCCATCAATAGATACTTAATTGCTTTCATACTTATTGTTTTATTTAATATTGTTTTCAGAGTTTGTCGCTCTTGATTTTTTGACGTTTGAATGAATGCTTGGTTTAATCTCATTGTTTTTTGACGATAACATCGCGGACATTCATGTTGGCACTCTGGGGAAGGAGGCCTGAACGGAGGATGATCTTCTGACCTCTGGGCAACTGGATGTAGTGTGTGAAACTTGTGGCCACTCCGTTGGGACGCGGGTCATTCAGTAGCGCATAGATCGTGCGGCGTAGAGGATAGTTGCCGTTATATAAGTAGAACTGATAGGGCTTCCAGCTGTTGTATTTCTCAGCTGTCTTCATCTTGGAGACGCCCATCACGGATATATTCTTATTAAAGGTGACGTTGGTGGTGTCACGTTTGTCGTTGAGCCAGTTGCTGCCGATGATACCGAGGGCATTCTCGTGCTTCTCGACATATTCGATGACAGCGGCGCTGGTCTGGACTGCTCCGATGTTCTTGGCAGAGAACTGCTTGCCGCCGAGGATGGAATCGACACACCAGCGGACGGTGCTTGACAGCGGATTGTCGAACACGACATCGATTTCGCCAAGTTTTGACTGCGGATAGATTTCCTTCCACTTGCTGATCTCGCCTTTCAGGATGCGTGCAAAGTCGTTGATGGTGATGCACGAGTCGGGATTGGCATTGTTGACGATGATGGCCAGACCGTCGTACGCGATGGGGATCGCTCTTGGCAGGTACTTCCGGTCGATGAGGTTCTGGCGCTCCTTAGGCGTGAAGTCACGCGTGGTGAAAGCCAGCCAGGTCTCCAGTTTCATCAGCTTCTTGACGGCATCCTGCTCGTTGATATAGAGTGGGGTGATGCTGTCGAGGGTCTGCGTGGTGAAATAATACAGCTCTTCATCGAGGATGGGGTAGAAGCTCTCGTCGGCAGCAAAGATGCTGGCTGCTTTCTGATAGGCTTCCTCCTTTTCAGGATTAGGCTTGCTCCCACATGCGTGGAGCAAGCCTAATATCAGTGTTAATCCAACTAACTTGTTGAATGTGTTCATTTTGCAGTTTAGAGATTACTGAAGACGGAAGGTTACAGGTACGGTGTACTTTACACGTACAGCTGAACCATTCTGCTTACCAGGAATCCAGTGAGGCATGGACTTAACCACGCGCTGTGCCTCCTTGTCGAGTGAGGGGTCAACGCTCTTCACTACCTTCACGTCGGTGATTGAACCATCACGCTCTACGACGAAGGTTACGATAACACGACCCTGTACACCGTTCTCCTCGGCTACAACTGGATACTTGATATTCTTCGAAAGATACTCGAACAGTGCTGAAGGACCTCCAGGGAACTGAGGCATTTCCTCTACCACGTCGAAGACCTTGGATTCCTCAACCTTCGGGGGCTCGGGCTCTGCAATCACTTCCTTTGCCTTCAGAACCTCACCACCTGACTCGTCGTTACCCTCAACGTTGAAGGCACCGATAGCGGTGTTGGTCTGCTGAAGTTCTTCCTGAGATTTCATCTCCTGCTCTTCCTTCACTTCGTTATCCTTCTTGATCTCAGGAACGGTGAAGGCTACAGAGCTCTTAACGCGCTCAATCTCGATTTTCTCGGGTTCTGGTTCGTCTTTCTTCTCAACCTTAGCTTCCTTCTTCTCTGCCAGGCTTGCCAGCTCTACATCAGCCTCGATGGCAGCATTCTGTGCAGCAATGTAGTTCTCGATAGAAACCTTTGCATATACAATGGCTGCGATGATGATGAAAGCAGCAAACATAACGAGAATGGCCTTCAGGTTGCGGACACCCGTATTCTTGCGCAATTGATAAGCTCCATACGACTGGTTCTTGCCCTCAAACACGAGGTCAACCCAGCTGTTGTCAATAAGATCTATTTTTGCCATAGTTCTTTCTGCTTTTTAGGGGTTAATCACTTGACGCCTGCCTTTGCGATGAGATCCTTGTCTTCCTGGCTCATCTTGTCGACATTGTCAATGACATACTTATCAATATTGCTAATGAGCATCTCGTCGAGGGCTGCTACCATGTTCTCATAGGTGGCAGTGTTGAGCGGACGGATGATGACTGTCATCGTAGGTACTTTCTCGCCGCTGGGGAGTTCACCCTTCTTCAGCTTCTTAAGTGCCTCCTGATACTGCTCTTCAGTCATCTTGGAGTTGTGCGCTGTCTTCTGGGCATCAAGTTCCTTCTTGGCAATCTTAATCTTGGCAATCGGGTTGATACCTTCCTCTGTTGTGTGCTCGTTGAGCACCTTCTCGATACCATCCTTACCATAGGAGGTTGGCTTTACGCATGAGGGATCGTCATAGTTGGGCAGACCAGCTATATACCATACCTTATCGTTGCTTCCCAGATAGAGGGTGATGGTGTGAGAAGCTTTTGTTACCTGCTTCTGCTCTTCGTTCAACTGTGATGTATCGTCGTTCGACGGCATGGTCAGCTGCATAGCCTGCGGCTTAGCCAGTGTAGTACACAGCATGAAGAAGGTGATCAGAAGCATCATCATGTCTACCATTGGCGTGAAGTTCACGCGGGTATCCATCTTTTTCTGCTTGGATAGATTTTTCTTTGCCATAATACTACTAGTCGTTTAAACGTTTAACATCGAGGTTCGTAATGAGCTGGAAACGGTTCTCGCTCATATCCTGAAGTTCCGACATCAACAGCTTGATAGCTGCATAAGGAGTCTTAGAGTCGCACTTGATGGCGAGCTTAATGTCGGGGTTCACATCGCGGGCTACTGAAACCCACTCCTGGAATTCACTCTTGCCTCCCTTGATACTGTCAAGTGGTAGACCGAGCTTCTGGATGGCCTCACTCATCTTCTCAGGCTCGAGGCTGAGGTATGAGGCGAGCTTCTCCATGGGGGCACCCACCATAGCATCCTCGCGGAAGTGCTTTACCTGGGTGGGGTTCAGCTGAACACCGAACTTATCGGTCATAGCGTCCAGCATTGCCTGCATGTTGTTCTTGTTTTCCGTTCCGCAGAATACCTTGCCCTCTGGGGTTACCAGAATGTTCAAGACATCCTGCTCTGGAATCTTCAGCTCTGACACTGAGTTAGGCGCGGTGACTGATACTGGTTCCGGTGTCAAGAAT
>ONKL01000061.1 GCA_900318395.1 uncultured Prevotella sp. | reverse complement strand
GTTAGAAGAAACTAGACCGATAAACATAATTTATACTTGAATAGCAGATATTTAACAAGATTTATAGGATTGATAGTACAAAATATAATTAAACTCAGAGAAATAACAAATCACTACCCTAAGGTGATGTTATCGACGTCGATGGATTCGTGGAGGAAGATCTGGGCTGACTCCTTGAACTTGTCGGGGTTCTCGGTGGTGAGGTAGTGTACCTGGCCTTGGCGGGAACAGCGGCTGGCCATCTCGGGATGGCGCTCAAGGTAGTCTTTCAGGCTGTCGGCCACGTATTCGCCCTGGGGGACTACGCGCACGCCTGAAGGGAGGTATTTCAGGATTTTCGGCATGAGAAGCGGATAGTGGGTGCAGCCGAGGATGATGGCGTCGATCTGAGGATCGAGGCGCATGATCTGGTCGATACGCTTCTTGACGAAATAGTCGGCTCCGGGGGAGTCGGCCTCGTTGTACTCGACGAGGGGTACCCAGAAGGGGCAGGCGACACCGGTGACCTCGATGTCGGGGTGGAGCTTGCGGATCTCGAGGGTGTAGCTCTCGCTGCGGATGGTGCCCTCGGTGGCGAGCACGCCCACGTGGCGGCTCTGCGTGAGGCTGCCGATGACCTCGGCGGTGGGGCGGATGACGCCCAGCACGCGGCGCTCGGGATCCCACTTCGGCAGGTCGTTCTGCTGGATGGTGCGCAGGGCCTTGGCGGAGGCGGTGTTACAGCCGAGGATGACGAGGTGGCACCCCATCTCGAAGAGCTTCACCACGGCCTGGCGCGTAAACTCATAGACCACGTCGAACGAACGTGGTCCATAGGGTGCACGGGCGTTGTCGCCCAAATAAAGATAGTCGTATTCGGGTAGCAGCTGGCGGATGCCATGCAGGATGGTGAGGCCGCCGTAACCGCTGTCGAAGATGCCGATGGGGCCGGGGCTACTTGAGAGCATCTTGTACGAGCTGGTTGATGTCCTCGCCCATGGAGGGGTTGATGAAGGGCAGGGCCTTCTGATCGGTATCGACGATGAAGGCGTAGCCACGCTCGCGCCCGATCTTGCCCAGCGCCTCGATGAGGCGGATGCGCAGCGGGGCCATGGCCTGCTGCTCGGCCTCTGACAGCTCTTCAAGGCTCTTCTGGCGGAAGGCGATGTTACGCTCCATCAACTCCTGAAGCTCCGTCTGGCGCTTCTGAAGGATGGTCTTGGGGAAGTCGCGCTGACCGTCGAGGAACTCCTCGTACTTGCGGTTGAACTCGTCCTCGACGCGCTTCGTCTCGGCCTGATACTGGGCGCGGAGGTCGGACATCTGCTTCTCGACGATGGCGTAGTCGGGCATCGACTTCAGGGCTGCCTCGTAGCTGAGATAGCCGAAAGAGAATGGTTTGTATTCCTGCGCCTGTACAGTGAATAGTGAATAGTGAAGAGTGAATAGTATGACGATCACTCTTAAATATAAAAACGTTTGATTCTTCATATTTTGCATAATGATATTATAACGATAAACTATTCCCTATTCACTATTCCCTATTCACTATTCCCTATTCACTATTCCCTATTCACTATTCCCTATTCCCTATTCCCTATTCACTATTCACTCCTACTTCAGACCGAGCTTTGCCTTGACCTGTGCTGTAACGTCGGTAGAGAGTGTAGAGCTGATGTAGAGCTGCGAACCGAGTTCCATGATGTAGACATAGCCTCCGTCCTTGCCGATGGCGTTGACAGCTTCCATCACCTTTGCCTGGATAGCCTGCATCTTCTCGGCAGATGCCTTCTGAAGTGCCTGCTGATTGTCCTGATAGCTCTGCTGGATCTTCTGATACATCTCCTGCAGCTCGGTCTGACGGCGCTGCTTGATGTTCTCAGGCAGGTTTGCCTGCTCCTTGTCGAAGGCCTCGCCCTTCTTCTGCAGCTCGTCCTGCATAGACTTCAGATCAGCCTCATACTGTGCCTGGAGGGCATCGATCTCAGTCTTGGCCTTGTTGTATTCAGGCATGGCCTGGATGATCTCCTGGGTGTTGACGTGGCCGAACTTGGCCTGTGCGTTGGCGGTGGTGAAACCGCAGATAGCGCAAATAGCGCAAATGATAATCTTTTTCATCTTAAATATATAATGTTTAATGTTTAATATCCTAATTTCCTGAGGATCTCGGTGGAGATGTCGATCTTGGGGGAGCCGAAGATGATGCCGGTATCGCTGGCACGGTCGAGCACCAGCTGATAGCCTCGCAGATCGGCCACATCCTTCACAGCGTTGTAGATCTCTTCCTGGATGGGCGACATGAGGGCGGTGCGCTTCTTGAAGAGCTCGCCTTCGGGGCCGAAGTACTGCTTCTTCAGATCGGCGGTCTGCTTCTCTTTCTCGACGATGGCATCCTGGCGCTGCTTCTTCTGCTCCTTGGAGAGGAAGACCACCTCGTTCTGATAGTTCTTATAGAGGGTCTGCGCCTCGGTGGTGAGGGCATCGACCTCTGCCTGCCACTGCTTCGACACCTGACTGAGCTGCTCGTTGGCGCGCTCGTAGGCAGGGATATTCTTCAGGATGTACTCCATGTCGATGAGGGCAAACTTCTGTGCACTGACAGAAGTGAAAAGTGAAAAGTGAAAAGTGAAAAGTGCTGTCAGCACCATCGCTTTCCAAATCACATTCCCACTGCTCATGTGGCTATAAAATAAAAATTTTTTCATATAACTCTTAATTCTTAACTCTTAATTCTTAACTCTTAATTCTTAACTCTTAACTCCCTTTAGAATTCCTGTCCGAGGATAAAGTGGAAATTGCTGCCGCCGCGATTGGTGGCTCCACTCTGGTTGGTGTAGACTTCGTCGAAGCCATAAGCCCAGTCGATACCCATCAGACCTACCATCGGGAGGAAGATACGCACGCCGAGACCTGCTGAGCGCTTCATCTTGAAGGGATTGAAGTCGCTGGCGTTGGCCCAGGCATTACCTGCCTCGAGGAATCCGAGACCGTAGATGGTGGTGTTGCCCAGCATGAAGGGGTAGCGCAGCTCGAGCGTGAAGCGGTCGTAGGCGTAAGAGTTGTACGACGAGATGCTGCGCCCGTTCATCATCTGCTCGTAGGCAGAGGAGTAGGAGAGTGAGCCGTTCTCGTAACCGCGCAGTCCGATGGTCTCTTCTGCATATCCGTAGGAGTAGCCGCTCATACCGTCACCTCCGACGTAGAAGGTCTCGAAGGGTGAGCGCTTGTCCTGGTTGTAGGCTCCGAGGAATCCCATCTCGACGCGGGTCATCAGCACGAAGCACTTCTGACCGTTGGTGAGCGCCGTGAACGAGCGGTGCTTGAACTTCCACTTGTGATACTCAATCCAGCGGTAAACCTCCTGCAGCTCGTCCTCGTAGGTGAGCGAGTTGGGGTTCTTGGCCAGCGTGGAGTAGTCTTTCTTGTCCATGAGCGACCAGGGTGGCGTGAGTGTCACTGAGGCGCTAAACTCTGATCCTCGGCGGGGGAAGAGCTGGTTGTCGGTAGATGTACGCGACAGCGTGAGGCCGAGGTTGATGTTGTTACAGTTACCGTTGTGGATATAGAAGTAGCTCCAGTCGCGCAGCATATAGCGGGTGTAGCCGAGCTGTGCGGAGAACTGGAAGTAGTCGTCAGGCCAGCGCAGGCGCTTTCCCCATCCCAGTGAGGCTCCGAAGACGGTCATCGTCTTGTCTTTGTCGAGCATCGACTCGTAGTTGTAATAGTAGTTGTTGTACGAGCCGTAGCCGTAGTTGTACATCGCGTAGTTGTTGTAGAACGAGTTGTTGCGGTAGTAGCTCGAGATGTCGCTCTGCTTTGAGAAGAAGGCACCGACATTGAAGCTGTTGGGTCGCTTGCCGCCAAACCAGTTGGTGCCGTAGTTCATGCTCAGCGAACTGTAGTAGGAGCCGTTGGTCTGGAAGCTGAATCCGAGCTGCTCGCCATCACCGTATGGGAGGATGCCTCGGTGGAGCTTGTTCTTGCCGAAGAGGTTGCGGATGGAGAAGTTGTTGAACTTGATACCCACCTTACCGATGATACCCGTCTGTCCCCATCCCAGTGAGAACTCCAGCTGGTCGTTGTTCTTCTGCTCGAGCGTCCAGTTGATGTCGACGGTACCGTCCCCGTAGTTGGGCTTCACATCGGGAGTCACCTTCTCAGGGTCGAAGAATCCCATGGAGGCGATATCACGGGCAGAGCGCTGCAGGGCTTCCTTGTTGAAGAGGTCGCCTGGCTTCGTGCGGAGCTCGCGGCGCACCACTTCCTCGTAGAGGCGGTCGTTACCCCAGATGGTCACGCGGTTGAGGTGTGCCTGGGGACCCTCGGTGATGCGCATCTCGATATCGATGGAGTCGTTGTCGATGTTCACCTCGACGGGCTCGATGTTGGAGAACACGTAACCGTTGTTGTAGTAGTAGTTTCCGGCAGCGTCGTCGTCTTCGCGCAGGCGTTTCTCGATATGTCGCTGGTTGTAGACGTCGCCGCGCTTCATGCCGAGGACGGCGTTCAGATAGTCGGTGGTGACAACGGTGTTGCCCACCCACGTGATGTTGCGGATGAAGTACTTGTCGCCCTCATCGAGCTTGACGTAGACATCAACGTGCTTGTCGTCGTAAGGCGATACGGAGTCGACGATGATGGTGGCGTCGCGGAATCCCAGCTCGTTGTATTTCTCGATGAGTTTCTGCTTGGCCTCCTTATAGCGCTCGTCGGTGAACTTCTTCGACTTAAAGAGGTTCATGAGCTTGCCCGACTCGTGGATCTTGCCGAAGGCACCCTTGCTGAAGAGCGATCCCTTGATCTTGCTGTCCTTCAGCTTTTCGTTGCCCACGAAGATGATCTTGTGGACTTTCATCTTGGCCTTCTTGTCGATATTGACATCGAGGATCACCTCGTTGGGCTTCTCGCCGTCGCGCTGCACAATGTCGATCTCGGCGTTCTTGTAACCTTTCTCGTCGAAGTATTTCTTGGCGAGGATCTTGGCACGGTCGACGATGTTACGCGTGAGGCTCATGCCCTTGACCATACCCAGTTTGGACTCCATGTCGTCGCGCTCGCCCTTCTTGATGCCGTGGTAGTAGATGGCAGTGATGCGCGGGCGCATGCCGAGATGGATACACAGATAGATCTTGCTGCCCACGATAGAGTCGGCCGTGATGCTGACCTTCGAGAAGAGTCCGTTGCGCCAGTAGCGCTTCACGGCCTCGGTGATCTGTGAACCTGGTATCTCGATCTCCTGCCCGACGGTGAGTCCGGAGAGTCCTGCGAGCACATAGTCCTCGTAGCCCTCGACTCCCTCGACGGCGATGCCTCCAATCTGGCAGGTGCGCGGCGTGCCGGCATAGGAGAGGTAAAAGGGTAAGAAGGTAAAAAGGTAAAACCCATTTTACCATACCTAATACCTTATTTATATATATATTGAAAGTCACTTTCTTTCTCCCTTTTACTGTTTTTTACCTTTTTATTTTTTTACCTTTTTACTTTTTTACCTTTTCATCCTCCTCTACCTGAGCCTCGGTCTTGCCGAAGCGGCGCTGGCGGCTCTGATAGCTGAGGATGGCCTTGTAAAGGTCGTCCTCCATGAAGTCGGGCCAGTATGTGTCGCAGAAGTAAAGTTCTGAATAGGCTATCTGCCAGAGCAGGTAGTTGGATATGCGCAACTCGCCACCTGTGCGGATGAGCAGCTCGGGATCGGGCATGAAGCTCGTCCAGAGGCGGTCGCTGATGGTCTGCTCGGTGATATCGTCGGCATTGAGCTTTCCGTCTTTGACATCCTGGGCTATCTGACGGGTGACGCTCGACAGTTCCAGGCGTGAGGAGTAGCTCAGCGCTACCACCAGCGTCATGCCGTCGTAGTTGGCCGTCAGGTCTTCCATATAGTGGATCTTCTTCTGCACGCTCTCAGGCAGGCTTGCCAAGTCGCCCACCATTCTGAACTTGACGTTATTGTCGCTGAAGAGCTCCATCTCCAGGAAGTTGAGAACCAGCCCCATGAGCGCCTCGATCTCGTAGGCAGGACGTTTCCAGTTCTCGGTAGAGAAGGTGTAAAGCGTGAGGTATTTCACCCCCAGGCGTGAACACTCTGCGGTAATTCTCGTCACTGTGTCGAGACCGGCCTTATGTCCAAAAGTACGATCCAGCCCTCGCTCGGTAGCCCAGCGTCCGTTGCCGTCCATGATGATGGCAATGTGCTGAGGAATGCGGTCCATGTCCAAAAGTTCTTTCATATATATCTTAATTCTTAACTCCTAATTCTTCACTATTCACTATTCACTCTTCACTCTTCACTCTTTATGGCAAGTCTTGCACTTGGCCCAGAGGTCGTAGGTGATTGCCACTTGGAGCACGCTGTAGCAGTCGGTGTTCTTGAAGAGTCCGCTGCTCTCGATGCCGTAGACATCCTTCCGCCCGTCGAGGTTATCGCTCATCGTGAAGCGCATCACCCACTCAGCCGTGAGGTTCAGCCGCTGGCCGATCTTATATTTCACGCCTGCTCCGATGGGCAGGTTGAAGGTCATCCCCTTGTGCTCGCCGCCATACCAGGTGGCGCCTACTCCCATGGTGACGAATGGTGTGAACCGTCGCGCACCTCGGTATTCCTCGCCTGTGCCGTAGGCCCAGAAGTTATACTCAAAGCGCAGGTCTGCCTCTGTGATGCCATGACTGAACTCATAGCGCTCGATGGGGTAGTGCGTCGTCACATTGTCGGTAGAGCCTTTGATCTTGCCCATGCCGATATCCAGTGCAGCGGCCATCCTCGGGTTCATGCGGTACTTGGCCACAAGTGCTCCCCAGGGCTGCATGCCCTTCAGGATGTTGCTGTTGAAATCGCCCACGTAGGTCACCAGTCCGGCGCCTGCTCCCAGTTCCAGCCTGTACTCAGGCTCTTCCTGGGCATGGGCGGCCACTGAGGCTGCCATGAAGAGAACGGCTGCCAACAGTTTTCTCACGTCACTCAATCTTTATGCCGCGCCACGCTTCACCCTTGTCGCGCGCGTAGATCCAGATGTACTCAAAGTCGGAGAAGGCGATGAAATCTTTCGAATCAAAGCCCTCAGGCAGGGTATAGGCCTTGGAGGTCTTCCAGGTGATACCTTTATCGCGGCTCTGGTAGATTTTCTTGTCGCTACCGATGGCGAGGATGAGTCCGTTGTAGTAGAGCAGGCTGATATGCTCCAGCTTCGGCAAATAATAATCGTTGCGGGGGTCGGAAGGGATCTGTACCCACTTGCAGGGATCGTAATCGTAGCCGAACTCTGCTATCTTGCGCCATACCACGCTCTCTGTCTTTTCTTTCTCGCAGGAACCCACCATCAGCTGATAGTCGGTGGAGTCGTTCACCCCGAAGGGTATTGATACGAAGGCAGAGCTTTGCGTCGGCAGCAGGCTGGTATCGCCATCGACACTATCGGGTACCCAGGTGGCTCCGTCGTCTTTGCTCACCATGATCTTGTTGTCATAATCGAAGGCATAGGCCTCGACGGTTCCTTCGCCGATGAATTTACGAAGTTCTTCTTTTGCCATGATATCCTCCCACTCATCGGCATCATCGCCGTAATCTGGCAGTTCATCGAGTGTCACCCGCTCCCACTGCATCGTGCTGTTGTCGTACTGACGGACGTTCACCTCCACGGTGTAGGAGCGATAGGCCTTGAGGTCGGAGGTATATACCTCCAGCACACGGGGCTTTGAGAAGTCGATGGAGTCGGTGCTGCGATAGAATGACAGGGTGTCGCCTACGAACGACTTGATCATGATCTGACCGTTGTTCTTGCTGCTGATAGTGGCCAGCACACGCTTCGTGTCACAGCCATAAGGCAGAGAGTCGACATTGTAGATCTCGTAAGTCTCTTGATTGATGGTGAACGGAACGGGATTCGCCAACGTTTTCTTGATGACAGTGTCTTTGCCTGCCTTCGTCGTGGAATGTACGAGGCGGTTGATGCTTGTCAGCCTGAACCCCGTAATGGCCATATCGTCGTAAACAACTGCGCTGTTATTGTCGTCGCTGTTCATACATGAGGTATAGAGCACGACACATGTCAGGGCGGCGCAGAGCACATGAATATATTTTTTCATCGAGTTGAAATTCAATTTTATCGCAATTTGGCTGCAAATTTACTCACATTTCTGCAAATTCCGAACTTTTTCACCTTATAATTAAAGAAAATATGTTATAAATTGATGGAATTTAAGTAAGTTTAGTGTTTTCTGACTAAAAAAAGGGCGCGGTATGAATCACTCACCCCGCGCTCCTTTCAACGGATGTTAGTATTAACCAAGGTAAAAACACTTAGTATCGTTGCCACAGCAACAGTTGCTAACCCGACCGTTGTTTGAAAATCTAATAACATAATCTTTACCTTAAAAAATCTATTAACTACTAACCTAATGAATATAATATATAATCTCACGATTACGTGGTGCAAAGGTACGGAGAAATTAAGAATTAAGAGTTAAGAGTTCAGAAAATATCTCCGAAGCTGATGGCTTTTTGACCTACATCAAAAAAAGATTGGCCACGCCAAATGCGCAGCCAATCTCATTAATTATAGAGTATTTTTAGAGTTTCGGGCCTGCAGCGACGAGAGCCTTACCAGCCTCGTTGCCCTCGTACTTCTTGAAGTTCTTGATGAAGCGGGCAGCCAGATCCTTTGCCTTCTCCTCCCACTCATCGCGGTTCTGATAGGTATCGCGAGGATCGAGGATGCCCCATGCCACACCGTTGAGCTGTGTTGGAACCTCGAAGTCGAAGTAAGGAATCTTCTTGGTAGGAGCGTTCAGGATGTCACCGCCCAGGATGGCGTCGATGATACCACGGGTATCCTTGATAGAGATACGCTTGCCAGTACCGTTCCAACCTGTGTTCACGAGGTATGCCTTGGCACCGCTCTTCTCCATCTTCTTAACCAGCTCCTCAGCATACTTTGTGGGGTGCAGCTCGAGGAATGCCTGGCCGAAGCAAGCAGAGAATGTAGGAGTAGGCTCGGTGATACCGCGCTCTGTACCTGCCAGCTTAGCTGTGAAACCAGAGAGGAAGTAGTACTTCGTCTGCTCAGGAGTCAGGATAGATACTGGGGGCAGTACGCCGAATGCATCAGCAGAGAGGAAGATTACGTTCTTAGCCTCTGGACCAGCGCTCTTGCCGTTTACCTTCTGGGCAATCTTCTCGATGTGGTTGATAGGATATGATACGCGAGTGTTCTCGGTAACGCTCTTATCAGCGAAGTCGATCTTACCAGCCTCGTCAACAGTTACGTTCTCGAGCAGGGCGTCGCGACGGATAGCGTTGTAGATATCAGGCTCGCTCTCCTTGTCGAGGTTGATAACCTTGGCATAGCAACCACCCTCGAAGTTGAATACACCCTCATCGTCCCATCCGTGCTCGTCGTCACCAATCAGCAGACGCTTAGGATCGGTAGACAGCGTGGTCTTACCTGTACCAGAGAGACCGAAGAAGATAGCGGTGTTCTTACCCTCCATATCGGTGTTGGCAGAGCAGTGCATTGAAGCGATACCCTGCAGAGGCAGATAGTAGTTCATCATTGAGAACATACCCTTCTTCATCTCACCACCGTACCATGTGTTGATGATGCACTGCTCGCGAGTAGTGGTGTTGAAGGCTACGCAAGTCTCTGAGTTCAGACCCAGCTCCTTGTAGTTCTCAACCTTTGCCTTAGAAGCATTGTAGATTACGAAGTTAGGCTCGAAGCTCTCCAGCTCCTCAGCGGTAGGCTGGATGAACATGTTCTTTACGAAGTGTGCCTGCCAAGCTACCTCAACGATGAAACGAACACGCAGACGTGTAGCCTCGTTAGCACCGCAGAAAGCGTCTACTACATAAAGCTCCTTGTTGCAGAGCTCCTTGATAGCGATCTCCTTCACCTTTGCCCAAACCTCCTCAGTCATGGGGTGGTTGTCGTTCTTGTACTCTTCAGTAGTCCACCATACCTTGTCCTGGCTCTGTGCATCCTTTGTTGAGCTCGGTGTTTACGCCCTTGTCGAAACCCTCGAGACCAGCCTTTGTCTCCTCTTCGAAGAGGTACTCATACGATGGATTGTGAGCAATCACGGTGCTACCGGTGATGCCATACTGTGTCAAATCTAACTTTGCCATATTACTAACTATTTGTTTTAAATTGTGAATTTTGTCCTTGTTATCAAATTTGCGGTGCAAAGATACTAAATTAATGCGAACTGACAATTGCGAATTAGCAATATTTCACTTTCGAAAGTTTCTTTTTGCGTTAAAGTATTTAAAAACGTGTTCTGGAACAACTTTTTTGCCACTCCGACATATCAAAAAAAAGACGTGATTGGTGAGATACCGCTATATATGAAAAAGCGCCACTCGTCACGAGCAGCGCTATCCCTATTAACCAATCTAGTAAACACTATTACTATTAAACCAATAAACCAATAACCTAATAATACTACTATTAACAAAAACCATTAACCTAAGTCTGTATGAAAATTAATTTCTGCTGCAAAGGTACATCTTTTATTATTTGATGACTATAAGAATTGTTTCAAATCCTATAAAAAATCGTTCATTACCATGAAAAACGTCGGTAATGAACGATAATTTAAATGTATTTAACGATTTTCGGAGGCTGTCGGCAAGGCATTTCTAATCCGCGACGATTCTGATACGACCCTGAGGCTTGGTGTAGGTGTCGCCTGTGTTACCGCCAAGGACATTCCTCATGTAATCGGCCAGTGCTTCGTAATAGCGCAGTGAACTCTCCTGAAGCACGACGCATTTCTTGAAACAGTCGAAGAAACCGCCTCCCTCGTGGTTGTAGTTCGTCAGTGCCACGCTGTAAGTACGCTTCATGTCGACGGGGGCATAGCTGCCATCCTCTTGCAGGATCTCGATATCGCTGACGGTGTGGCTCTTGCTGTGGATGGTGTAACGCAGGCCGGAGCACTGTGGGAAATTGCCGTCGAGCAGGGGAACAAGCGCCGTGCAGCGTGTCAGCATCTGCTGCAGCTGCTCTCCGCTCACCATGATGCGCCGCAGGGTATTGTCGTAAGGCAGCATGCCGATGATGTCGCCGTAGGTGATGTCGCCAGTTTGGATATCGTTGCGGATGCCGCCACCGTTCTCGAAGCCGATATCAGCCTTCAAGGCATAACGATAGGCATCAGCGACGAGGTCGCCCGCATTCGTCTCTTCTCCGCGCACTACCCATTGGTCGTTCTCATCGCTCACCACCAGTCTGTAGTCACTATGTGCCACCACTTCAGAGGTGACGGCCTTCACCTTCTGGTGGATGCTGTCGACGGTAGCTGTGACCTTGGCGTTCTCATAGGGGATATCCTGACGCTTGATTAGTTGGGTGCTGAAATGCCCGTCAGGGGTGATGAGGAGCTTTCCGACATGGGCGAACTGTGTACCAGTCTGTGTGACAATGATTTCCTTGCCATCGAGGTTCTTTATCTTTGCGCCCTCAATGACCTCGTGTGAATGTCCGTCGAGCACGATGTCAATGCCCCTGGTGTTATTCACGAGGCGATAAGAACTGAATCCCATCGATTGTGGTGTTTCTCCCACATGAGAGAGCAAGATCACATAGTCGGCACCTTCAGCGCGTGCGGCATCGACAGCCTGCTGCACCAGTGCGTAGAACGTCTTGGGCTTCAGGTCGTAGAGCAGGATGCCGTTGGTGTCGTAGAAAGAGTAACCTTCAAGAATCATCGTCTCAGGGGTGCAGGCACCTATATAGGCTATCTTCTTGTCACCGTACTGGTGGATAATGTAAGGCGCATACATAGGCTCTGGCTCTCCTGCCTCGTAGAGATTGACGCAGGTCACAGGGGTACCCGCATCCTCCAACAACTTCCTCATGCGAGGCACACCGTAGTCAAACTCATGATTGCCCAGTGTCAGCGCATGATAGTCCATGAGGCGCAGGATGTCTGCGATGTATTGTCCCTTCGAGATGGCGCCAGTGGTGTTGCCCTGCAGGAAGTCACCACAGCAGACGGCAGCTGCATAGGCAGTATCCGAGCTGTTAATGGCGTCGCGCAGTCCTGCCATCTTCGTGTAGCCGTCGATTCCGCAATGTGCGTCGTTCTCATAGAGAATCACGATGCTTTTCTGAGCTGTTGTTATCTGACAGCTCATCGCCAAGGCTATCAAGCCAAGAAATAATCTTCTGTTCATAGAGGGTTATATGATTACTTTATATCTTATGAGGATACATCAGAAGGACTGATGCCAAACTCGTCTTTGAAGCACTTGGTAAAGTAGGATGGTGCTGTAAATCCTACCTCATAGGCTACTTCGGAGACCGTCTTTCCAGTGGTCTGCAAGAGCTGGCGACCTTTATTGAGACGAGCTGTACGCAGCAGTTCCACGGGTGATTGTCCTGTGAGGGCTTTGATTTTCCTATAAAGTTGTACGCGGGAAAGGCCGAGCTCGGCACCGATGGTCTCCACATTCAGATCGCTGTCGGTGAGATTCGCCTCGATGTAGTTGCGGAACTTCAGGAGGAAAGGATCCTCAGGGGTCTTGGTTTCCTGATGCCCAAAGAGATCCTTCAGCTTCATGCGGCTCTTCAAGAGGTTGTTGATGCGGACCAGCAGCAGTTCGGATGAGAAGGGCTTGGTGATATAGGCATCTGCACCGCTCTCAAAACCCTCTATCTGATGATGATTGAGGGCACGGGCCGTCAAGAGGATGACGGGGATATGGGAAGTGGCTGTTCCGCTCTTGATGCGCTGACAGAATTCCAGACCGTTCATCACTGGCATCATCACATCAGAGACGATCAGGTCGGGCACGATTTCATTCGCCAAGGCGAGGCCCTGTTTTCCATCGGCAGCCTCACTGATCTGGTACTTGTCTTGCAGAATGGTGCGCAGGTAGGCGCGGATATCTGCATTATCGTCGACAATCAATACGGTTTCGTTGAGTGACGAACTCTCGTGATTTTCAGTCTCAACTGCGATGGGTTGTTCGGAAACGGTCTCATTGCTCTGGGTAAGATCTGCCTCAATGGACTTCAGGCTCTTCAGACCTTTTGCCTGTACGTCGAGCATCTTATTGATGATCTCTGTGAGTTGGTGGGTGTTCCGTCGAAGTATGCTGTAAAGACCCTTGGTTTCAGAACTGGCTTGTTTGGCTTCCTGGGTCTCTGCCAACTCTTCCATCGGACCCTGGATCAGGGTCAATGGGGTGCGCAGTTCATGGCTTACCTGTGTGTAGAAGTCGAGCTGCTCGCGTTCCATCTTGTTGCGTTCCTCGATGAGGCGGGCTCTTTGCAGGAAATAGTAATAGATAGCCACGATGGTGAATAGCAATAGGATAACCATGATGGCGGCCATGATTGAAATAAGGCGCTGGGTGCCGAGCTGCTGAATATAGGTGTCGGCCTTCTCTTTGAGAAGGGTAAGGCGCTGTGACTGGCGTACAATCTCATCGCTCTCGAGCATGAGCACGTTGGCATTTTCGCTGGTGACAATAGCAGAGGTCAGCATGGTCTCTTTCTTGTATGGTTTGCCATCGAGGATGTCGAGAGCCAGCTGCAACAATTGATCGCCGCGTGTGGGATAGATATAGGAAGCGTCGAGTATTTCGTCGCGCACCATTTTGATTCCGCCGTTCTCTCCAGGAAGTCCGTCGATACCGCAGAAGAGTGGAAGTTTCTTGACTTTTGCTTCCAGGAAGGCTTTGCGCGCACCAAGTGCAGAACGATCGTTGTGGGCGAAGACCAGATCGATGTCCTCCAGGCTGCCTTTGTAGTTCTTGACAACTTCATAACCTTTCTCTTCTGTCCAGTCGCTCTGAAGCGTCGCAACAATCTCAATACCAGAGTCTTTCAGGGCATCAGTAAAACCTTTATGCCGTTCCTCAGCAGGTGAAGAGCCTTTGAGGCCGAGAATTTCCATGACGCGACCTTTGCCATTGAGTCGCATGTCGATATATTCGCCCATGATCTGCCCCATCTCGTAGTTGTCGGCACTGACGAAAGCCGTGTATTTCGGAGAATCGGTCTTGCGCTCAAACACGATGACAGGGATGCCCTTGTCGTAGGCACGATCGATGGCAGGCGTTACCGATGCCAGCTGATTAGGAGCTACGATGAGCAGTTGGATGCCGCTCTCTACGAGACTGTCAATCTGTTGGATTTGGCGCTTGGAGTCGTCGCGGGCTGTGGTGAATCGCAGTTCTACGCCATCGTGCAAGGTGCTCTCGAGCATCATCTCTGAGTTTTGCCAATCGCGCCAGATATCTTCCGAACACTGGGATACGCCGATGACATATTTTGGCTCTCTGTTTGTACAGGAAAAACAGGTGATAGCCACTATTGTTATAAGAAAAGTACGCCACATAAATCTATGGTTATTTAGTTAGGTTGGTGCAAAGATAAGAAAATAAATTTAATTAATCCATATTTTAGCGTTTTTTAATTTGGTTTTTTGCTTGCTAATTCGTATCTTTGCACCAAAACTTAAAAATGATGAACTATGCAAGTTATTAATTTTTCTGAACAAAACAGTATTATCAACCAGTACATGTATGAGTTGCGCGACAAGAATTATCAGAAGAATCGTCTGCTTTTCCGTCATAACGTGGAGCGCATCGGTGAACTGATGGCTTATGAAGTTTCAAAGGTACTCGAGTATAAGCCAAAGACGGTGACAACTCCTTTTGGTACACTGGATATCCCCTTGCCGAAAGATGATATCGTATTGGGTACAGTGCTACGTGCAGGACTGCCGTTCCATCAGGGCTTCCTGAATATTTTTGACCGTGCAGACAATGCCTATGTATCAGCTTTCAGGATGTATATCAACCGCGAGCATACAGAGGTGGGCATTCAGGCTGATTATATAGCAGCGCCGAGTGTGAAGGGAAAGACGTTGATTATTGCCGATCCGATGCTGGCAACTGGAGGCTCCATGGCCGCAGCCATTGAGGCATTACTCATGTCGGGTAAACCAAAGAAGATCCATGTATGCTGCCTGATTGCTGCTCCAGAAGGTATCGAGGTTGTCAAAGAGGCTCTGCCCGAGAACTCTTCTATCTGGTGTGCCTCTATTGATCAAGGTATGAACGAGCATAAGTATATCGTCCCAGGATTCGGAGACTGTGGCGACCTCTGTTTTGGTGAGAAGTTACAGTCATTCCGTAAGATTGTTGACAAGAGATAGTTCCCATGCTCCAGATCCGCTGTAAAAATAACAACAAGACGAAGAGCTTTGCGGAAGGTACCTCGCTACTCGATGTCTATCAGGAGTTTGCCGACGACCTGCACTTCCGTTATCCTGTGGTTTCGGCTAAGGTTAACAATGTGTCGCAGGGGCTGAAGTTCCGTGTGTATCAGAACCGTGATGTGGAGTTTATAGATGCCTCCGATGGTTCTGGGCGCCGTGTGTATGTGCGTTCGCTCTGTTTCGTACTCTATAAGGCCATAACAGATATCTTCCCTGGCAGCAAACTATTTGTGGAGCACCCTCTTTCTCGTGGTATTTATTGTAATTGTAAGAAGAAGTCGGGTGACGTGCTGACAGATGACGATGTGGCTCTCGTATGTCAGCGGATGCAGGAGATTATCGATGCCGATATGCCTTTCCGTCGCATGGAGGCTCCTTTGGAGGAGGCTGTGCGTGTGTTCACAGAGCGAGGATTCTTCGACAAGGTGAAGTTACTGGAGACGAGTGGACAGGTCTATACCTATTATTATATCTTAGGTAACACTATCGACTACTATTATGGACCATTGGTGCCTTCAGCTGGTTATCTGAAGGTGTGGGGACTGGAGCGCTATCAGGACGGTCTGTTGCTGCGGGTGCCGGATAAGCGGAATCCTGAGGTACTGGCTGAAAAGGTGCCACAGCCTCGGACATTTGAGGTCTTCACCGAGAAGGTGCGCTGGGACATCATTATGCGACTCTCGAATGCAGGTGATGTGAACAAGGCGATCCTCAAAGGATATGCCTCGGAACTGATACAGGTATCAGAAGCCCTGCAGGAAAAGAAGATTGTGAAGATAGCAGAGGAGATAGATGAGCGTTTCCATCGTGAGCAGAATCCTATCAGGCTTGTACTTATCACAGGACCTTCGAGCTCGGGTAAGTCTACATTCTGTAAGCGTCTTTCCGTGCAGTTGCTGGCTTGTGGCTTGCGGCCCTATTCGTTCTCTACCGACGACTATTTCGTGAATCGTGTAGATACGCCGAAACTGCCTAATGGACAATATGACTTTGATAATGTGGAGACCGTCGACTACAAGTTGTTGAGTGAACATCTTTCGCGACTGATGAAAGGGGAGACGGTGGAGGTGCCAGAGTATAACTTTGTGACGGGTAAGCGTGAGTATAATGGTAAGAAGTTCCGGCTTTCAGGAGATAGTGTTCTTATCATTGAGGGAATTCACGCTTTGAATCCTTTGCTGACAAAGGATGTTCCTGACGCTTTGAAATACAGAATCTATATCTCGGCCTTGACAAGTATCTCGCTCGATGATCACAACTGGATTCCAACGCAGGATAATCGCTTGCTGCGTCGTATTATCCGTGACTATAACAAGGGTGCCTTCACGGCTCGTGAGACGATTAGCCAGTGGAAGAGTGTCTGTGAAGCTGAGGATCAGTGGATATTCCCCTTCCAGGAAACAGCAGACGTGATGTTCAACTCGGCTCTGAACATCGAGTTTGCCGTGCTGCGCACTCATGCGGAGGTAATCCTGTCATCTGTGCCAAAGAACTGCCCAGAATACGCTGAAGCTCATCGGTTGATGAAATTCATCCATTATTTCCTGCCCATTAGCGACAAAGAAATACCCCCGACGTCAATCATGCGAGAATTCGTCGGAGGCAGTAGCTTCAAATATTAAGAAATCCCCGTCTCAATTGGCGGGGATTATTCTGTTAAATCATGTGCATCACACCCATCAGGTAAACGAGACCGAAGCCAAGTACCATCGAGATGACACCCATGACGATACCCATCTTCGCCATATCGTTCTGCTTTACGTAGCCTGTAGCGAAGGCGAGGGCATTCGGTGGCGTCGAGATCGGCAGAATCATGGCCGATGAAGCTGCAATAGCGACACCAATCAGAATCGTTGGTGTACCACCAATTGGATCCAGTTTATCACCCATGGCACCACAGACGATAGCCAGGATAGGCATCAGCAATGCTGCAGTAGCTGAGTTAGAGATAAAGTTAGACAGCATATAGCAGATGGCACCACCGAGCAACAGGATGAGCAGCGGTGAGAACTCACCGAATGGGATGCTCTCTACGGCGTTAGCTGCCAGACCAGAGGCATTCAGACCATAACCGAGCGCAAAACCACCGGCTACCATCCAGATGACACTCCAGTTAATCTGCTCGAGGTCGCGCTTGTTGATGACTCCCGTCAAGGCAAATACCATAAACGGAATCATGGCCACCGTATATGAGTTGATGCCTGTCACACGATCAAGCAACCAAAGGGCTACTGTTACAAAGAAGGTAATGATGACGACCCATGAGTGGAAACCTTTCTGCATGCCACCGTCGATCTTCAGCTCGATACGTTTCTGTGTGAAGGGGAAGGTGCTGAGCAGGATGCGCCAGCTGATGAACAACAAAATGAGCACCAAGGGGAACATGAACATCATCCACTGGCCGAAACCGAGTCCGAGGTTCAGACCCTCGGGATCATTCAGGTATTTCAGGGCAATGGTGTTAGGAGGGGTTCCGATAGGAGTACCCATGCCACCGAGATTGGCTGCTACGGGAATAGACATTGCCAGTGAGATTCGGCCTTTGCCTTCAGGAGGCAACTGGTGGAATACAGGTGTGAGGAATGTCAGCATCATCGCTGCTGTTGCAGTGTTGGAAACAAACATTGAGAACAGACCTGTAATAAGCAGGAATCCCAGAAGCACCATCTCGCTTCGTGTGCCGAAAGGCTTTAGTAACACCTTTGCCAACTGCGCATCGAGCCCCGTCTTCGTGGCAGCAATTGCCAGTACGAAACCACCGATAAACAGCATGATCACTGGATCGGCAAATGTTGCCATCACACCTTTATATGAAAGGAGTTTTCCTACTTCAGCCTCGTTTACCATCGGCAAGATGCCACTGTCCGTACAGAATAGTAGCATCAGTACGATAATGGCCACCGATGTCGCCCAAGAGGAAACGATTTCAAGAATCCACATCAGCGTAGCAAAAGCAAAGATGGCGATGATACGCTGCTGGATGACTGTCAGGTTCTGGATGCCATACCATTCTGCAGGCATGTTCCAGAGTACAAGGGTAACTAATGCCACTAGGGCGATTTTGATGACGCGTTTAGTGCTGTCTTCTGGGTGGTATTTCCGCTGGTGGCGCATTTTGTGATACGCATCAACCAGATGGAAACCTTCGTAAATATGAAACATATCTTATTGGTTTTGATTGAATTATCGGAAAATCGCCCGCAAAGATACTATTTCTTTTCTTAATTCTCAACTCTTAATTCATAATAAATTGGAATAATGAGTGTATAAATACACAAAATCACCCCTTGTCACTTTGGGCAAGGGGTGATTGTTATGTAGACTTTGCAAATAGTTACTCTACAGTCCAGATGTCGTTGGTCTCGAGGAGCTCTTCAAAGTTGTGATACTTCTTCTGGCTTGAGACCTCTTCAAGTTGGGCGTAAACAGACTCGTTGTAAGTAGGAGCCTCTACGTCGCGGATGACGCCGAGGGCGATGGGGAATCCATCGTTGTTGCCCATCAGGGCGAGCTTCAGCTGCAGCGTGTTGTCCTCGCAGTGAGCATCGTGTACGAGTACATCGTCGATGGTGTAGCCATCCTTGCCGATCTCTACTACCTTCAGACCGAAGCCCTGCTGTACCAGTCCGAACTCATTGTTCTCTCCAAACACCAGCTTCTCACCGTGCTTTACGTAGATGGCGTTCTTCTTGCGTCCCTCGTTGTTATAAACTACGTCGTGGCAGTGGTCGTTGAAGATCACGCAGTTCTGCAGCACCTCAGTCACACTTGCTCCCTTGTGCTCGTAGGCGGCTTTCAGTACCTCAACGGTTCCCTTGGCATCAGTAGCCACGCAACGGGCAAAGAAGTGTCCGCGGGCACCGAAGCAAAGCTCTGCAGGACGGAAAGGATCCTCCACAGTACCATAAGGGCTCGACTTAGAGACGAAGCCACGTGGAGAGGTAGGTGAGTACTGACCCTTCGTCAGACCGTAGATTCGGTTGTTCAGCAGAATCATATTGAGGTCGATGTTACGACGATTGGCGTGGATGAAGTGGTTACCACCGATAGCCAGTCCGTCGCCATCGCCTGATACCTGCCAGACGGTGAGGGCGGGATTAGCGATCTTAGCGCCTGTAGCGATGGCAGCAGCACGACCGTGGATGGTGTTCATGCCATAGGTAGCCATATAGTGGGGCAGACGGCTTGAGCAGCCGATACCAGAGATGACTGCAACGTTCTCAGGGGCTACGCCAATCTCTGCCATAGCCTTATGGAGTGAAGCCAGGAAAAAGTGGTCGCCACAACCTGGACACCAACGGGGCTGGCCTTTCTTAAAATCTTGTGCTGTATACATTTTTAATTAAGAGTTAAGAATTAAGAGTTAAGAAAATTACTTTCAGTATTGTCATACTTATCAGAGTTTTCTTTGGTCGTCTTCACAATTGATGCCAAGATGGATGTTATTTCGTTAGCTTCATTGTGAATAGACTCAAAGGTTTTGCTATCTATATATTCACTATCATGTAAGAGTTCAATCCAATAGAGTGTCTCATTGGCTTCTTTTAATGCTATTGAGGTCTTGCTTACAAAGTCTGCACGACTTTGAGCAAATTTTGCCTCACGCATCATAGCACCAATTGAAGTTCCACTTCGAAGCATCTGTTTAGACAATACATATTCTGATTGTTGCCTCGTCAGATACTTATACGCATTCACAATTCGCAAAGCGAACTGATAAGCTCTTTTCTCTATAGGATTATCCAGAGTCATTTTTTCTTAATTCTTAACTCTTAACTCTTAATTAAGTTTTCGAATGCGTTAACTAACTCTTCTACAACGAAGGGCTGACCCTTGACCTGATTGAACTGGAAGGGTACGAAGTTGTCGACCTTCATGCGCAGATAACCAGCCAACTGACCCATGTTCTGCTCGGCTACTACCACCTTATTATATTTAGTAAGTACCTCAGCAGTGTTCTTAGGCAGTGGGTTCAGATACTTGAAGTGAGTCTGAGCCACCTTGTAACCCTTCTGGCGGAGCTCGTCCATAGCAGAGCGCAGATGACCGTAAGTAGATCCGAAACCAACAATCAGCAAGTCTGCGTCATTCACGTCACCATCCACCTCAAGGTCAGGCACCTGAATGTTAGCAATCTTCTGCTGGCGCAGACGTGTCATCAGGTCGTGGTTCTCAGGATTGGTCGAGATGGCACCTGTGTTAGAGTCCTTCTCCAGTCCGCCGAGAATATGTGTGAAGCCCTCGCGACCTGGCACAGCCCAGTAGCGGGTACCGTTTTCAGCACGCATATAGGGAGTCCACTTACCCTTCAGTTCCTCTGGAACGTATGGTGGGTTGATAGGATCGAGTTTAGCCATCTCGGGCAGTTTGAAGGCACCAGAGCCGTTGGCTACGAAAGCATCTGTCAGAAGTACCACAGGTGTCATGTGCTCAAGCGCGATCTTACAAGCCTGGTAAGCAGCATCGAAACAGTCGGTAGGACTGGTGGCTGCCATCACAGGCATCGGACTCTCACCGTTACGGCCAAAGAGAGCCTGCAGAAGGTCGGTTTGCTCAGACTTGGTGGGAAGACCAGTAGCAGGACCACCACGCTGGACGTCGAGCACTACGAGCGGCAGCTCCATGATGACAGCTAAGTTCATGGCCTCGCTCTTCAAACAGATACCAGGACCTGAAGTCGATGTGACACCCAGTGCACCTGCAAATGAAGCACCAAGGGCTGACGAACAACCAGCAATCTCGTCCTCGCACTGAACGGTGATGACACCGCATGACTTATGCTTTGAGAGCTCATGGAGCACATCGGTAGCAGGCGTAATAGGATAAGATCCCAAGTAGAGCTTCAATCCAGCCTTCTCAGCTGCGGCAATGAAACCATAGGCCGTAGCCTTGTTACCTGTGATATCCATATAGCGTCCGGGCACCTTCTCCTTCGATTCTACGCGATAGACGTTGATGGTGCTCGAATGTGTGTTGTGTCCGTAATCGTAACCTGCCTGAATCACCTTGATGTTTGCCTCAGCGATGGCAGGCTTCTTGGCGAACTTCTCTTTCAGGAAATTCGACACGAGGTTCAAGTCACGGTCGAAGAGCCAGCAGACAAGACCCAGTGCAAACATGTTGCGGCACTTCAGCATAGCTTTGTTGTCCATACCTGTTTCTGCCAGACAGTCTTTCACCATTGTGGTCAGTGGGCACTGAATCACGCGATCTGGATCGATATTCATCTCGCCGAGATAGTCCTCAGTCTTGAACTGAGCCTTCTCCAGATCCTTCGGTCCGAACGAATCGGTATCGATGATAATCGTTGCCCCTGGTTTGGCGTAGCGGTACTGTGTCTTCAGGGCAGCTGCATTCATAGCTACCAGCACATCACACTTGTCGCCAGGTGTGTAAACCTTACCTGCACCGATATGAACCTGGAATCCACTCACACCAGTGAGCGAGCCTTGCGGGGCGCGGATGTCAGCAGGATAATCGGGGAATGTCGAGATGCCGTTACCAACGGTGGCACTGACCGTAGAGAAGATGTTTCCTGCGAGCTGCATACCGTCGCCTGAATCACCCGAGAAGCGTACAACCACTTGGTCGAGCTCCTTCACTTCTAATTTTTCAGCCATATTTGTTTCGTTTGTTACTAACTTTCGGGCTGCAAAATTATTCATTTCTATCGACATTCCCAAAAGAAACAGCAAAAAAATGCATATTTGCCTACTATATTTCGACAAATATGCATATTTATTGATGAATTCTTCAGAAAAACGTGAATATATTCACTTTTCTTTGTTAATATTCAAAAGATGACCCTCCTAAGAACTCGCGTAATAGGGAGGTTGGGGGAATTTGTGTCTCGGGGATGGGCTTGATGTAGTGCAGGAACTTCAGCAGGCGGTAAGCCTCGGCATGCTCTGGAACATTCTCGGGCACTTGTTCGAGCAAAGGCTCTGCCTGGCTCTTGATGACGGCGAGCTCGAAGAGCATGGCGCTGTTGAACATGGCGTCGGCATTCTCCTGGTAGGGGAAGATCCACTTGTTCTCACCTGCGCGCACAGACGGCCAGCGACGGATGGTATCCAAAGCTGATACTCCACGATACTTGTGGTCGCGGATGATACGGCGCAGAAGACGGTTGTCTGTAGTAGGCACATAATTATGGTTGTCGAGCAGGATGGTGGTCAGAGCTGAGGCGTAGACACGGAAAATCTTTTCTTTGGGAATCTGCGAGGTCAGTTCTGGGTTCAGCGCATGGATACCTTCTACCACCAGAATCTCATCATCGTGTAGCTTCAATTTCTTGCCGCTCTTCACACTCTTGCCTGTGGGGAAGTCATAGCGCGGCAACTCCACTTCTTCGCCTTGGAAAAGAGCTGTCAGCTGCTCATTGAGCAATGGCAGATTCAGGGCATGCAGATGCTCAAAGTCGTATTCGCCCTTCTCATCGAGTGGTGTCAGCTCACGATCCAGGAAGTAGTCGTCGAGCGAGATACCCACAGGTTTGATGCCGTTGACGGCCAGTTGTACGCTGAGACGCTTACACGTGGTGGTCTTTCCTGAAGAAGACGGACCTGCAATCAGCACCATCTTGATGCCTTTACGCTGAGCTATCTCATCGGCGATCTTGGCAATCTTCTTCTCCTGCAGGGCCTCACTGATCTGGATGAGTATCGATGACTTGCCCTTTCCGATGACTTCATTCAGCTCGCCGATCGTGCGCAGTCCAAGGATTTCCTGCCACTGGTGGTGCTCCTTGAAGATGCCGAACATCTTGTCCTGATGGGTCATTTCTCCGAGTTCGGAAGGATGCTCACGGGAGGGCAGGCGAAGCAGCAGCCCATCGTAATACTTCTCGAGCCCGAAGAGATAGATCTGCGAAGTGTTCGTCAGCAGCGAACCATAGTAATAGTCTACGTAGCCGTCTATATCATAATAGGTGGTGTAGAGACTTCCGATGCTTTGCAGCAGTTTTACCTTTGAACGATTGTGCAGACTGTCGAAGAGTTCGATGGCTTCCTTTGTGGTGGTCTCATGACGATGGATAGGCATCGCTGCATCGATGATCTCCTGCATGCGGCGACGGATGGCACCAGCATCATCGAGAGTAACAGGGCGCCCGATGTTCAGATTAACATAGTAGCCATTGGAAACGGGAATGTCGATGGCCACCTTGCAGGGCTTGAAAAGCTCGTGTGCAGCCTTGCAGAGAATGAAGAAGAGGCTGCGTGTGTAAGCACGTGAACCACTTGATGAGGTGATGTCGAGAAATTCCACCTCTTTCTGCTTGTAAGCACGATAGTGCATACCCTCCACCTTATTATTAACGTGCGCAGAGATGGGGCCGTACTCCATCTTCAGTCCTGATAACCGATATATATCTTCGAGGTTAGATCCCATGGGCGCCTCTATGGTCTGCCCCGTGTTCTTACAGTAAATTTTAATTGTTTGTTCCATAAATTGTTGCTTGTTTTATTTAATTTTGATGCAAAGATACTATATTTTTCTTAGACATCAGTACATAAGAACAAATTTTTTGTGTTTCTTTTGTTCTTTTATCCAGAAATTATTGTATCTTTGTGCCCGAAATTATCTATTCAAAAGCTAATCTTTATGTCGATTTGGATTATTTTTAAACTTCTGGGCTCTCTCGCACTTCTCATGTTTGGTATGAAGTCGATGAGTGAAGCGCTGCAGAAGATGGCAGGACCGCAGTTGCGTCATGTCCTGGGTGCTATGACCACCAATCGTTTTACGGGAATGCTGACTGGTATGCTGGTAACGGCATCAGTACAGTCGTCTACAGCAACGACGGTGATGACCGTCTCGTTTGTCAATGCCGGACTGTTGACTCTGGCTCAGGCCATCTCTGTCATCATGGGAGCGAACATCGGTACGACGCTGACGGCCTGGATTATGTCGGCAGGTATGTCATTCGACATTACAAGTGCTGTCTATCCGGCTTTCTTCTTGGGTATCATCCTGATTTACCTGAAGAAATACCGTTATATTGGCGATTTCCTCTTTGGCTTGTCATTCCTGCTTTTAGGACTTGGAACGCTGCGAATGACGGGTACGGAGATGCATCTGGGCGAGAATCAGACCTTGCTTAATTTCTTTGCTTCGTTTGACCCCACCTCGTTCACCACCACGCTGATTTTCCTCCTTTTGGGTGGCATCATGACTTTCTGTGTCCAGTCTTCTGCTGCCGTAATGGCCATCACGATGATCCTCTGTTCGAGTGGCGCTTTGCCCATTTATCAGGGTATCGCGTTGGTGATGGGTGAGAATATCGGTACGACGGTAACATCAAACCTGGCAGCACTCTCTGCAAACACACAGGCCCGCAGGGCTGCCTTGTCGCACATGTTCTTCAATTTCTTCGGAGTCTTCTGGATTCTGTTCATCTTCCGTCCTTTCGTGGATGGAGTCTGCGGCCTCGTTGGTTACGACGTGACGATGACAAAGGATTCAGTGGATACAAGCGTGTTCCTGGCTAATGCTGCCAAACTGAGTTTCGTTCTGGCTGCCTTCCATACCTGCTTTAACGTGGTTAATACGTTCATCCTCATCTGGTTTATTCCTCAGATTGAGCGACTCGTATGCTGGGCTATCAAACCTAAGAAGGTCGATGAGGAAGATGAGTTCCGTCTGCACTTCATTACAGCTGGCTTCATGAAGACTCCAGAGCTCTCAGTCCTTGAGGCTCAGAAAGAGATCCAGTCCTTCTCAGAGCGTATGCAGCGTATGTTCGGTATGGTGCGTGAACTGCTGACGCTCTCCAGCAGTGCCTCGAACAAGAAGGACAGCAAGGCTGGCGACTTCAACAAACTCTATACGCGCATTGAGAAATATGAGGGTATCAGCGATAATATGGAACTCGAGATCGCCAAGTATCTCGACTCTGTGAGCGATGCCCACCTTTCTGACGATACGAAGGCCAAGATCCGTGCTATGCTCCGTGAGATTTCTGAGTTGGAGTCGATTGGTGATGCGTGCTTCAATATGGCCCGTACTATCTCTCGCAAGTATAATGCCAAGGAGGATCACTTCATCGAGAAGCAGTATGATCATATCCACCAGATGATGGAGCTCACTGATCAGTCGCTCACGCAGATGAACCGTCTGATGAAGGGTCGCAAGGAGTCGTTCGATGTCAACCGCTCATTTAATATCGAGCACGAGATCAACAACTACCGCAACCAGCTGAAGTCGCAGAACATCACCGACGTGAACAACCACGAGTACACCTATGCCGTAGGTACCATCTACATGGATCTCATCAACGAGTGCGAGAAGCTTGCCGACTATGTAGTAAACGTCATCGAAGCCCGCATGGGAATCCGATAACGTCACCTTGTTGGCACCCATATCATATTTGGCAGGGATTTCTAAAATTCCCTGCCTTTTTCTTTTTAGTTTCAGAAATTATTCTTATCTTTGCAACCGAAATGATATTGTTTCACTTAAATTTATGCTAAAGAACGACATGAATGAATTATCTGTTATTACAACTAAAGATGTCGAGGGGAAATTGATAACTCTTCTTAGATTGTGATGTTGCTGACTTGTATGGGGTGAAGACCAAAGAGATCAATCAGGCAGTAAAAAACAATCCAGACAAGTTCCCTTATGGCTATATTTTTGTGCTTGATAAGTACGAGAAAGCAGAGGTGGTCAAAACTTTTGACCGCCTTAACAAATTGAAATTCAGTACTGTAGAACCAACAGCCTTTACTCAAAGAGGTCTCTATATGCTGGCTACCATTATCAAATCACCAAGAGCAACAAAGACAACTTTGGCAATTGTGGATACTTTTGTAACTGTTCGTGAATTGGCAAATACAATGGAAAGGCTTCAAAATGTGCAGGATGGGGGAAAGCAGCAACAACAGCTTCTAAAGCATAGTGGAGAACTGATGGCTGATATGATAGGTAACAATCTCAGTACGACAACAGCAGAAACGGAGATAGAACTTAATTTTGCTGTTGTGAAGATTAAGCACAAGATCGTCCGCAAGGATGAGAAGTAGGACTACTTGGCAGGGATTTCTAAATTTCCCTGCCTTTTTCTTTTTAGTTTCAGAAATTATTCTTATCTTTGCAGCGACTACGAAAAAAGTCGTAACGAAAAAAGTCGTAATGTCTTAATGCGACTTGATAAACTGCCACGCGAAGAATTTCATTGTTTCCTGGCAGAACGCCTGAAGAACTGTTTTGCCACAAATAGCGAAGAGTTGGCTGATAATATCTTGGATTACACCAACAACCATCCCTATTATTCACAACAACTGGCATCAAGCATCTGGAATATAGGCACACTACAGCCAGAAACAGAGGATGTACTCCATACTGCCATCGACCATATAGTCACTACTCACGGATTAGACTATGAGCGACTCTGGATGGGAATCAGCAGAACAAGCAAATGGATATTACAGCGCCTGGCATCAAATAGCGTACTGCAAACTGGCGAATATCCCACCAGCACCATCTATAGCGCACTAAAACGATTACAAAAAGACGGATACGTCATTTATTCTGATCGTTATGAAATAGAAGATCCATTCTTCAAAGAGTGGATATTAAGAGGTCTCTAAACCACCATAAAGGCAGGAATCCACAATATTTTCCTGCCTTTTTCTTTTTTGTTTTCAGAAATTATTCTTATCTTTGCCCTCGAAATCATATTTGTTTAACTCTTGAACTATTTAATTATGAGAAAGAAAATACTATTTTTAGTGCTAAAGCGTCAAATTGTTACTGATTTATTTGGAGGTTGTTCATTAATTGATTAACTTTGCGGAGGATTTCAGATGGAAAAGATCAGGTCAATCAAATTATATGGGAATTACTATAAGGAATTCTACGTAGCACAAACAGCACCTGTCCGTGATAAGATAAACCAAGTACTGAAGCTGATTGAAACCCAACGATTGATTCCTGCACAGTTCTTTAGATATTTAGAGAACTCGGATGGAATATATGAGATCAGGGTAGAGGTTGGAAATAATATCTATCGGATATTCTGCTGTTTTGACGAAGGTGCAGTCATTGTACTGTTTCATGGTATCCAAAAGAAAAGTCAAAAGACGCCACCAAAAGAAATCAGACGTGCAGAAGTAATAAAAAAGGAATATTTTAAAAGTAAGGTATAATATGACAGACGAGAAGAAAAAAGCACTTATGAATTGTACTTCATTCGATGAAATATTGAATGAGGAATATGGTGCAATGGGAACACCTGAGCGCATGAAGTTCGAGAATGATGCAGAAGCCTTCTGCTTGGCAGAGACAGATAAGATTGGAACCAAGAAAAGCTATATCTCCAAATTGGAGAATGGCCACGCAGATATCCAGCTTTCTACACTTTTCCGCATATTTGCAGGCTTAGGTAAGAAGGTATCACTTACCATATTATAATGATGTAAGCTATTCTATCTTATTTTGCAGGGATTCCTAAATTTCCCTGCCATTAGGTCGGCTATTTATTCTCAAAGAATTATTCAAAAAAAATAATTTGTTTTAAATAAAAGGTGAATATGATAGCGGTAAATTATGCTCGAATATTTGGCGATTAAGGCAAAATGGATTAATTTTGCAGCGTCATTTTATGAATTTGGAGAGAGAGAAGAATAATCGCCCGCTCATAGCGCATTTGTCAATGTTCGGAGCGTGTGCAGGCTGGGGGCTGATGGCTCCAGTGGGTAAGGATGCTATGACGCATGGCATCGACGGCATCACGATGGTCACGTTCAGAGTTGTGGGCGCCTGTCTGCTTTTCTGGATAGCCTCACGATTCGCGCCAAAGGAAGAAGTGCCCATGAAGGACAAACTGATGTTTATCGGAGCTGCTCTCATGGGACTGGTGTTCAATCAATGCTGCTACACCATCGGCCTGAGTATCACCTCGCCTATCAATGCCTCAATTGTCACCACGTCGATGCCTATCTTCGCAATGCTGTTGTCAGCCTTAATCCTGAAGGAGCCGATAACAGGTAAGAAAGCATTGGGCGTAATGATGGGTTGCAGTGGTGCACTGATCCTGATACTGACTAGTGCTGCCCATACTGACAGCAGGGTGGGCGATATAAGGGGCGACTTGCTCTGCCTGTTTGCGCAATTCTCATTCGCTCTCTATCTATCACTATTCAATCCGCTCATCAGGCGCTACAATGTTTTTACAATCAACAAATACATGTTCTCTTGGGCTACGCTGATACTTCTGCCTTTCACGTTCTCCCACGTCTGCGAAATTGTGGCTCAGCCTATCCCCTATGTCGTCTGTATCGGCACATTCGTCTGCTACATCCTCACGATGATTGGTCAGCGAACGCTGCGCCCTACGGTAGTCTCCGTCTATAACTACGTGCAACCTATCGTCTCTGTTGGCGCCTCGCTGCTGATGGGTGTTGGCATCCTGAAGCCTACCCACGCTCTTGCCGTCATCCTTGTATTCAGCGGCGTCTGGCTGGTTATCAAGTCAAAATCCAAAAGGGATCTGGAAGCACATCTCACAAAGTGAGGGTGTGCGCAAAGACGAAATATTCCATACTTTTACAAATATTTTTTTAATTTCTGTAGTTTTTTCCCTCCATCTTGTGACTTACTATCAAAGGATGATTTATCAAACAAGAAAAAATGAATGATTTAGAACGTGAGTTTGAAGAAATGGTAAGGGCTAACCGCAGTACGATTTACACCGTCTGCTATATGTTCAAGACGGTTCCCCTAACGATGGACATCAATCCCTACGAAGAGACGGAAAGTAATCAGAACTCCCGGCAGATGGATATGCTTCGAAGGCGTATAGCCAAACTTGGTCAATTCGATCGTGCCATTATTCTGCTATGGCTGGAGAACATCAGCTATGAAGAGATTGCTGCCATCATGGGCATTACTGTGAAGAATGTCTCAGAATTATGGAAAATCAGAACAACAGCTTACAGGAATTGGAAGAACTTCGCAGTCAGGTCGCTGAGTTTAAGAACCGTGTGGAACAGCAGGAGATTGTCAGCCGCCGTCTGTTGAAAGAGGCGATGAAGGGTCATGTGTCTTGGATCAAGCAGATGAGTATTTGGGGTAGCGTAGGCGAACTGGTGATATTACCCTTTTTAGTTTACGCTCTAAGAAGCATTGTCGGCGTTTCATGGCTGCCAATTATTGTCATAGGGCTTGTGATTGTTGGTGAGGCCGTTTTCAACTTCTGGAATGTCAGTTCCATCCGCGACAAGCATCTGGCAGTCGACGATGTGCTCAGTGCCCAGCAGCGGCTGATAACCTTCAAGCGCAGGGAGAAACTTTACACATACGGCATACTTCCTTTCTTATTTCTCTGGGTAGTATGGCTTCTCTTTGATGTTTATTACGGCACCGATATTCCCTTTTTCCCCTCAAGTGAGAGGAATCTTGTCTATTTCGTGGTGATTGTCGTCGCATTAGCCGTAGTATCCTATGTCTTTTACCGTGAGATGCGCTCGCTGAACAAGGCTATCAAGGATATAGATGAATTTGCCGAAAAGAACAACTAACAATAGAAAAGGCGTAATGCCTTTGGTGGCCGTCATGGTTAATTTGGCAGGGATTTCCAAGGGTGCAGAGGGGTCTGGAAGCTTTGCGCCTTCGACTTTGCCGCTCGCTAACAAAGTGACGTGAAATGTTTTTTATCTGCATACACTGCATACACCAGCATGTTATCTCCCTGATATATAGTATGTTTGCTTTGTGTATGCAGCTGTTATTTTAGTGTATGCAATGCCATTTATAATGAGTATTCACAGGAGCCGTCAGGCTGAAACAGCTTCTGTTTAGTACTGGATTAAAACTGTCCCAGGGGGTGGGACTGTTTGTCCCAAGGGGTGGGACAATGTGTCCCAGGGGCTGGGACAAATCTCCAACTATTTGGCGTATTTGTTCTTATTTGCTTGCATACACTAAATTAATAGCTGCATACACTAAATTATGACTTGTAAATCAAGAAGTTAAGCTTTAGTGTATGCAGTGTATGCAAAATCTAAAAATAATTTATTTGGAAATACTTAAGCAACTCTTTATATTGGTCTTGGGCTGTGAGGCAGGTATCTGTGAGGTAGCCATTTACGTGGCCCCATTCTTGGAGGCCGCGATAATAGAATAGCTTCAGTTCTTCGGTGATGATAAAGGGGATAATGCCGTTTGCAAGACATTCCTTGAACATCAAGAGACGTCCGACTCTGCCATTGCCGTCCTGGAAAGGGTGAATCTGCTCGAAGCGTACGTGAAAGTCAAGGATGTCCTCAAATGACTTTGGGCGCTTTTGACAGTATTCAGCCAGCAAAGCCTTCAATCTTTTATGTACTTCTTCTGGGGGACAGGTTTCGATACCGCCAACCTCATTGGGAAGGCGCTTGTATTCGCCAACGGCAAACCAGTCTTTGCGGCTATCAGAGGTTCCTGTCTTCAATAGCAGATGAAGATGCTTGATTAAATCCTCAGTTAGTCGTTCTTCAGCATGATCGATGATATAGTCGATGCAACGGAAATGGTTGACAGTCTCAATGATATCATCCACATTCACAGCACTATCCGTTAAACCTATGGTATTCGTTTCAAAGATGTAGCGCGTCTGATCGTGCGTCAGTTTGCTTCCTTCTATATGGTTGGAGTTATACGTCAGATCGATTTGGGTGCGATGATAGATGCTGCCTTTCAGCTTTGATGCCTTTTGCTCTCTCAGCACTTTCAACAAAGGCATTATTTCCGCTTTGGCTTTGCCCCGTTTTGGCAAAGTGGCATCAGCAGGGATGTTCCAAGTCTTACCTGTCAGGAAGGCACCTTCAATCTTTCCCTGAGCACAATAGTTGCGGGCTGTGCGCTCAGAGATACCGTATTTCTCTGCAAACTGAATAACTGATATATACTCCATACTTTCTGTCTATCGGCAAGTTTTGGAGCCGATTCTTGCTGCAAAGATACTGATTTTTGCCGATATCGGCAAGTTATTTGTACTTTTTTTCTTGTTTGCTCGCTTATTCGTACCTTTGAGCTTCGCTCGATTTGCACTATCTTTGAGCTGCGCTCGAAGGTACTCACGCTCGAAAATACAAAAAAAAACGCATTTTTCTTTGTATTTTGCTCGCTTATTCGTATCTTTGCAGCCGATTTCAAGGGGTGCCTGCGAGTGCAGGCTGAGATGATACCCTCTAACCTGATCCGGATCATACCGGCGTAGGGATGGAATGAAGGATTTGTCGATACGTGTTACCCCCTTTACATTATTAATTAATTAAAGGTACAATTAAAGGTATGAAAAGATTTGTTTTAGGAATGACTGCTCTGATGTGCGTGATGAGTGTGCAATCAAAGAAACCACTGGTGTCGCCAGAGACTGACCCGAGTGAACTTGATACACTCCAGACTGTAGAGCTGCAGGGCGTGCAAGTGGTATCTACCCGTGCGTCGAAGAAGACGCCTGTGGCTTATACCAACATGTCGCAGCAGGAACTGAAGTCTGTGAACTTCGGACAGGATATCCCTTATCTGCTCTCGCTGACACCAAGTATCACGATGACTTCGGATGCGGGCAACGGCATCGGCTATACCTCGCTCAGAGTGCGTGGTACTGATCCGAGCCGCATCAATATCACGGCTAACGGTATCCCGATGAACGATGCAGAGAGTGCCCAGCTCTACTGGGTGAACATGGGCGACTTTGCCAGCAGCGTGCAGTCAATGCAGATACAGCGCGGTGTGGGAACTTCGACCAACGGTGCTGGTGCCTTCGGTGCTACGGTGAACATGCAGACGGAGAATATCGGCATGGAGCCCTACTTCGGACTCGACCTCTCTGGTGGTTCTTACTATTCACATAAGGAGACGCTGCGTTTCGGCACTGGGCTCATCAAGGGCCACTGGGGCATTCAGGGCCGACTTTCGAACATCGGCTCGAAAGGTTATCTGGATCGTGCCTCGACGAATTTGAACAGCTATTTCATTCAAGGGGGCTACTTCTCTGACAATACGGTGGTGAAACTGCTGACTTGGAATGGCGTAGAGGAGACCTATCACGCCTGGAACTACACGTCAAAGTATGAGCAGAGCCTCTATGGGCGCACCTACAACTCCTGTGGAGAGTACTACGATGATAACGGCAACGTGCATTATTATGACGGACAGACGGATAATTACCATCAGCAGAACTATCAGCTGTTGTGGAACCAGCGCCTCGCGAGCACTTTGAACTTGAACGTGACTGGCCATTACACCAAAGGTCAGGGCTATTACGAGGAGTATAAGACGGGTCGCAAACTGGTGGAGTATCTGCCTTACGGCGTCTGGTTTGAAGAGAATCCGAAGCTGAAGAGCGACCTGATTCGCCAGAAGAAGATGGACAATGACTTCTTTGCCGTTGTGGCCTCGCTGGTGTATAACAATCGTGAGAATGTGGAAGCCACTTTAGGTGGAGGCTGGAACAAGTACAGCGGCGACCACTTCGGACTGGTGAAGTGGGTGAAGGATGTACCTGAGGGAATGGAACTCCTGCCCGACTTTGAATACTATCGCAACAATGCCAAGAAGACAGACTGGAACATCTATGGCAAGATCAACTATGACTTCCTGCCAGGACTGAACGGTTTCCTCGATCTGCAGTATCGCCACATCGGCCTTAAGATGCAGAATCCAGGCGACTGGATGGGAGCTAATCCCGACGGCAAGATCGTCATCGACGAGAAGTTCAACTTCTTCAACCCGAAGTTTGGTCTGAACTACGATATCACGCGTCATCATAAGGTCTATGCTTCGTATGCCATCGCTCATAAAGAGCCTACCCGCAACGACTACGAGGACAATCTCGGCACAGAACTGAAGGCAGAGCGCCTGAACGATCTCGAAGTCGGCTATAAGTTCCAGAGTGCCAAGTTCTCGGCTGGTGCCAACATCTATTGGATGAGCTACAAGGATCAGTTTGTGCTGACGGGCGAACTGAACAATATCGGTGAGGCCATCGCCAAGAACGTGGGTAAGAGCTATCGTCTCGGTGTGGAGCTGGAGGCTGCATGGAAGCCTGTCGACTGGTTCCGCTGGGATGCTAACGCCACGCTGTCGAAGAATCGTGCCAAGGAGTGGGAGGTAACGCTGATGGACGGCTCGGTGGAGAGCCTCGGCGACACACCGCTATCGTTCTCGCCCGACTTCATCTTCAATAATATCTTCACCTTCAATTATAAGGGCATGAAGGCATCAGTCCAGAGCCAGTACGTGGGAGAACAGTATCTGACGAATACAGGTTTCAAAAGCTATCAGACCCTCGACGATAACGGCAAGCCCATTGATGTGAGCATGATGCTCGATGGCCATTTCACCACGAATGTCGATCTCAGCTATTCGTTCGCCCTGAAGCAGTTGGGCTTGAAGGATCTGACGCTTGGTGTGACGCTCTATAACATCTTCTCAGCCAAGTTCGACAACAATGGCTGGGCTGCTCCTGCCTTTACGAAGGAGAATGGGAAAGTGGTGGCTACAGGCTGGGATACCTCCGATCAGTATGAGGCTGGTTTCGCTCCCTCAGCTCCGTTTAACGTGATGGCGCATCTCTCGATTAATTTCTAGACAATGGATTTCCTCAGCGAGTATTGGCTCGACATATTGACAACGGTTCTCGGCCTGATTTATATCTGGCTCGAGTACCGTGTGTCGATAGCCCTGTGGTTTGTTGGAGTCATCATGCCAGCACTCGACGTCTGGCTCTACTGGAGTCATGGCCTTTATGGCGATGCTGGTATGGCGGTATATTATACGCTCGCTGCTGTCTATGGATTCTATGTCTGGAAGTTCAAGAAGACTCGTAAGCTGAAGCAGTCGCTGCCCATCATCCATCTGCCCAGGCGGCAATATCTGCCTGCCACGTTGTTCTTCTTCTTTGCATGGGGCGCCACCTATTATATATTAGTGACCTGGACCAACTCCACAGTGCCCCTGCTCGATTCGTTTACCAATGCTCTGTCGTTTGTTGGCATGTGGGCACTGGCGCGCAAGTATCTGGAACAGTGGTTCTTCTGGATTGTGGTCGATGTCGTTTGCTGTTTTCTCTATATTCAGAAAGGCATACCCTTCAAGGCAGGTCTTTATGGTCTATATGTTGTTATCGCTATTGCTGGTTACTATAAGTGGAAGCAGATGTTAAAAATCACCAAGTATGATAAAGTGTGAGGTTGTCATTCTGGCTAACGGCGATTTTCCTACCCACGCCGTGCCGCTCTCCTTATTGGAGAACGCCAAGCATATCGTGGCTTGCGATGGTGCCATTGCCAGTCTGGCAGACCATGATGATCGCCACCAGAATGTGGTCGTCGTAGGTGATGGTGACTCTGTGCCAGATGCCTTGAGGGATCGCCTGATTCAGATTGACGAACAGGATGACAATGATCTGACGAAGGCTACGCGCTATTGTCTGGAGCAAGGGTGGCATAAGATTGCTTATGTAGGCGCAACGGGCAAGCGTGAGGATCATACGCTGGGGAATATATCCTTGATGGTTCGTTATTTCCTTGAAATGGGAGTAGAGCCAGTGCTGGTTACTGACTATGGATGGTTCGTTGTTGCCCAAGGAGATACGGCTTTTGAATCATTCCCTGGGCAACAAGTCAGTATCTTTAACGTCAATTGCCGTCATCTGGTCTCTGAGGGTCTGAAGTGGCAGGCTTATCCTTTTCGTCAGTTCTGGCAAGGCACCCTTAATGAGGCTTTAAGTACCGATTTCAGCCTTCATGCTGACGGCTGTTACCTCGTTTATCGCACTTTTTCGTGATATAATTTGGCTATCTGCATCATTTTACGTAATTTTGCAGCGGATTATTATAAGAGAGTATGCAGACAAACAGTCATTTATCGCGTTTGATTCACGATCAGGCCAAGAAATATGGCGACCGTGAGGAGTTGATTTACAAGGACTTTGGCGGTTCTGAGTGGAAATCCATGTCGTGGAATCAGTTCTCTGATATTGTCATGAAAGTATCGAACGCCCTACTTAATTTAGGGGTTCAAGTGCAGGAGAATGTGGGTGTGTTCTCTCAGAATTCTGTGCAGTATATGTTCTGTGACTTCGGTGCATGGGGTATCCGTGCGGTGACGATTCCGTTCTATGCAACAAGTTCCGAGCAGCAGATACAGTTTATGGTAAACGATGCTCATATCCGTTTCCTCTTCGTTGGAGAGCAGGATCAGTATGATAAGGCTCGTCGCATCTTTGCAACTTGCAGCACACTTGAGCGAATCATCATTTTCGATAAGAATGTCCGTGTGTCTACTCACGACCCCAATGCCATGTATTTCGATGATTTCCTGAAGCTGGGAGATAATCTGCCCCGTCAGACTGAGGTTGAGAAACTTCAGGCAGAGGCGTCGATGGATGATGTTGCCAATATTCTCTATACCAGTGGTACTACTGGCGATTCGAAGGGTGTTATCCTGACCTGCGGACAGTATCATGCCGCTATGGAGGCCAACAACAAGTGCGTACCTGTAGAGGAGAACGACCGCGTGCTGAATTTCCTGCCGTTCACTCATATCTTCGAAAAAGGTTGGAAGATCCTCTGTCTGACAAAGGGTACACGACTGATTGTCAACACCTATCCGCAGGAGGTACAGCAGTCTATGAAAGAGACGCATCCGACGTGTATGTCGTCAGTCCCCCGTTTTTGGGAAAAGGTGTACATGGGCGTTCAGGAACAGATTGAGAAGGCCAATGCCGCCAAGCGTAAACTCTTCCAGCATGCGCTGAGCGTGGGTAAGAGGCATAATATCGACTATCTCTCGAAAGGCAAGCGTCCGCCGTTGGGCCTACATTTGGAGTATGAGATGCTGAACAAGACGGTGTTCTCGCTGGTACGTAAGGAGTTAGGACTGGAGAATGCGCACTTCTTCCCCACTGCTGGTGCAACAGTGAATCCCAAGGTGGAGGAGTTCGTTCATGCGATAGGTATTAATATGATTGTGGGCTACGGTCTGACAGAGAGTCTGGCTACCGTCAGCTGTAATCATCTCGGCGATCCCTTTACAGTGGGCGGTGTAGGTGTCCCCATCGAGGGCATTGAGATCAAGATCAGCGATGATGGTGAAGTCTTGTTGAAAGGCCCGACTATCACACGTGGCTATTACAACCGTGAGGATCTTACTAAGGCAGCCTTTACTGAAGACGGCTTCTTCCGCACAGGCGACTCTGGCTATCTGGAGGGTGGCGAGCTGTTCCTTAAGGAGCGAATCAAGGATCTCTATAAGACATCAAATGGTAAGTATATAGCTCCACAGATGATAGAGTCGAAGTTGCTGGTTGATAAGTTCATCGATCAGATATGTATTATCGCAGACCAGCGTAAGTTCGTCTCTGCTTTGATTATTCCTGTCTATCCGTTGTTGGAGGAATATGCCCGTGAGCATCGCATCGCATTCCAGACACGCGAGGAACTCTGTAATAATCCTCAGATTAATGAGATGATGAAGGAGCGCATCGATACCCTTCAGCAGCAGTTGGCTCACTATGAGCAGATTAAGCGCTTTACGTTGCTGCCCCATCACTTCTCAATGGAGAAAGGTGAGTTGACAAATACACTGAAGATTAAGCGTCGCGTCCTGAACGAGAACTATAAGAAGGAAATCGATGCGATGTATGCTGAGTAGTTTTCAGTTTATCGTTTAAAGTTTAGAGTTTATAGATGATTACTCAAGATCAACTGAAGGATGTTTTGGAGCGGGCAGAAGCACTGAACCGCTATCTCGAAATAGATAAGAAGAAAATCGAGTACGAGGAAGAAGATCTTCGTACTCAAGCCCCTGATTTCTGGGAAGACCGTAAGCGTGCCGAAGAGCAGATGAAGAAGGTGAAGAGCATCAAGAAATGGCTCGACGGCTATCAGGAAGTGCGCACATTGGCTGACGAGCTTCAGCTTGCCTTCGATTTCTTCAAGGACGAAATGGTTACTGAGGAGGAAGTCGATGAAGACTATGCCAAAGCCATTCAGGCCATTGAGGACCTGGAACTGAAGAATATGCTCCGTCAGAAAGAAGACCCGATGGAGGCAGTCCTGAAGATCAACTCTGGCGCAGGAGGCACGGAGGCTCAGGATTGGGCATCGATGCTGATGCGTATGTATATGCGCTGGGCTGAGGCTCACGGCTATAAGGTAACGATCTCCAACCTGCTCGATGGTGACGAGGCTGGTATCAAGAGCGTCACGATGCAGATAGAAGGTGGCGACTATGCCTATGGCTATCTGAAGAGCGAGAACGGTGTTCACCGTCTGGTGCGTGTGTCACCTTTCAATGCCCAAGGTAAGCGCATGACCTCGTTTGCATCGGTATTCGTTTCGCCACTCGTGGATGATACCATCGAGGTGTATGTCGATCCTGCCAAACTCTCTTGGGATACGTTCCGTAGTTCAGGAGCAGGTGGTCAGAACGTGAACAAGGTGGAGTCGGGTGTGCGTTTGCGCTATTGGTATACGGACCCCGATACGGGTGAAGAAGAGGAAATACTTATTGAAAATACGGAAACACGCGACCAACCTAAGAATAAGGAACGCGCGATGACCCTGCTGAAATCCCAGCTCTACGACCGTGCCATGAAGAAACGTCTGGAGGCACAGGCTAAGATTGAGGCTGGTAAGAAAAAGATCGAGTGGGGTAGTCAGATCCGTTCGTATGTTTTCGACGATCGTCGTGTGAAGGATCATCGCACCAACTATCAGACAACTGATGTCGATGGCGTGATGAATGGAAAGATCGATGAGTTTATCAAGGCTTATCTGATGGAGTTCCCTTCTTCTGACGAAGAAAATTGAGGATTAAACATTAAAATATTACATTTATGGCACAGATTGCAAGAGAAAAGAAGTCTACCGTTAAAAAGGTGGCTTATGAGAAAAAACAGGAAGAGGGTGGAAAGAAGGTGCTGGAGTGGATCTTCGGCGTTTTAGTAGTTCTCGCTGTCCTGTTTGTCATCTATTCCATTTTCATCGTCGCATAAATGAGCGGACTGGAGATAGAGCGCAAGTTCCTGGTCCGTAACGATGATTACAAGCGGCAAGCATTCGGAAGCAGCCGTATTTGTCAAGGCTATATCTGCAGTGGTCACGGACGTACCGTCAGGGTACGGATCCGTGATGACCGCGGATATTTAACGATTAAAGGGCCTTCTGATGCTGCAGGCCTCAGTCGCTATGAGTTTGAGAAGGAGATTACGATGGATGAGGCTCGGCAGCTGATGAAACTCTGCGAGCCTGGCGCTATCGACAAGACGCGGTATCTTGTGAAAAGTGGTGCTCACACCTTTGAGGTCGATGAGTTCTATGGCGAGAACGCTGGTTTGGTGATGGCCGAGGTGGAGCTCCGTTCAGAAGAAGAGCCCTTCGAGAAGCCGGATTTTATCGGGCGTGAGGTTACAGGTGACCGTCGTTACTATAATGCCCATCTTGTCAAGCATCCTTTTTGCGCTTGGAGCGAGCAAGAAAAATCAGAATCCCGATGACCGCTGCGAGGGTGATGCCAGTGGAATTGGCTGCCAAGTCGAGCCATTCTCCACTTCTTCTTCCACCTGTGGCGTATTCTTGAAGCAATTCAATGATGCCACTCATAACGATGGGTGATATCCAGGCCCAGAAGAACAGTTTCTCATGATCGGGTGTCCGATGCTGACGGGCATATTCTATCCATAGAACGACACAGGTTCCCCCGTACATGATGATATGTACCCATTTGTCGATGAACTCCACATTGTCAAGCTCTGTCTGTGGTGGCGTAAAGAACGACAAATACCAAATAAGGGCGAACAAAATGCACGCAAATGGGTAGTTTTTGATAAAATGCAATAGAAATTTCATATTTACTTTCAATTTTTGTGCAAAATTAAGAAATTCTTTATACATTTGCAACGAAATTATGAGAAAAGTGCATATGTCGAAACTGGAAAGGGCTAGTTTTAGCAGTAAACTGGGTGTTATTTTGGCTACCGCAGGTTCAGCTGTGGGTCTGGGAAACATCTGGCGCTTCCCCTATATGACGGGTCAGAACGGTGGAGCCGTGTTTATCATGATCTATATCATCTGTGTGCTCCTGTTGGGTATACCTTGTATGATCAGTGAGTTCATTATCGGGCGTCATGGCCAGGCCAACACTGCTCGCTCGTTCAGGAAACTGTCTGGGGGTACTCCTTGGATGTTCATCGGCTATATGGGTGTGCTCACAGGATTCCTGATTTCCAGTTATTACGCTGTTGTTTCAGGCTGGTGCCTGGAATATATGTGGGCTTCATTATTAGGTAAGTTACATGGCGATCCTGATTATATCAATACTTATTTCGCCACATTCTCACAGGATCCTGTCAAGCCGGTTTTCTGGACATTGATCATTCTTCTGGCCGCTTATCTGATTGTTGAGAACGGTGTTCGTGACGGCATAGAGAGGGCTTCCAAATTGATGATGCCCCTCTTGTTTATCTTGTTATTGATCATTGTGGTAGCTTCTTGTATGCTGCCGAATGCAGATAAAGGTATCGAATTCCTGTTCAAGCCGGATACGACAAAGTTAACAGGCGATGTGTTCTTGGGTGCCCTTGGACAATCGTTCTATTCGATGAGTATCGCTATGGGTTGTATCTGTACCTATGCCAGCTATTTCTCTAAAAATACAAACTTGTTAAAGTCGGCCACTCAGATTGGTGTCATCGATTTCTTGGTGGCGATATTGGCGGGACTGGTTATCTTCCCCGCAGCCTTCTCTGTGGGCGTTAACCCAGATAGCGGCCCTTCGCTGATCTTCATCACGCTTCCGAATGTGTTCCAGCAAGCTTTCTCTAGTTTCCCGACTTTAGGCTATTTCATCTCACTCTTGTTCTATGCTCTTCTGTCGATGGCGGCTCTTACCTCTCTGATTTCTCTGCATGAGGTGAGCACGGCTTTCCTGGAAGAAGAAGTGGGCACAACACGTAAATATGCTGCAGCTACTGTGACTATTGCCACTATGATACTTGGTGCAGTATGCTCATTGTCGCTGGGTGCTATAAGCAATCATCAGCTGTTTGGCATGACTATCTTCGATCTGTTCGACTTTGTTACAGGTCAGCTGTTCCTGCCGATAGTGGGCTTCCTGACGTGTGTCTTTATCGGCTGGTTCGTGCCCCACAAACTGGTGCGCGACGAATTTACCAACAAGGGCACCTTGCGGAATGTCACGATGTTCCATTTCTATATCTTCCTCGTGAAGTACGTCTGCCCTGTTTGTATCTTGTTTATCTTCCTCCATCAGTTAGGGCTATTGTAAATGGAGAAGCGGGGAACATTCGGTAGTAAGCTTGCCATCGTGTTGGCTACAGCAGGCTCAGCAGTAGGCTTAGGCAACATCTGGCGTTTCCCGTTCATGACGGGACAGAATGGTGGTGCCGCATTTATCCTTGTCTATTTTGCTTGTGTATTCCTGCTTGGTATTCCTGGCATGATCAGCGAGTTTATTGTGGGTCGTCATGCCCAGACGAATGCTGCCCGTGCCTATAGCGTCATGGGTGGCAAGGGTTGGCGCTTCGTGGGCTATCTCGGCATCCTCACCTCTACTATCATCCTTGGCTTCTATGCAGTGGTGGCAGGCTGGTGTCTGCAGTATCTGACGGCTGCGCTGTCGGGTCGTCTGCAGGGTGATCCAGACTACATCGTTTCTTATTTCAAGACATTCTCGAGCGATCCCCTCCGTCCTTGCCTGTGGGCTGTGGGCTTTGTGCTGATTACGCACTTCGTGGTGTCGAAGGGGGTCAACGATGGTATTGAGCGCGCTTCGAAGTTGTTGATGCCATTATTACTGATCATCTTGTTGGTACTGGTGGCAGCATCGTGCCTGTTGCCTGGCGCTGGTGGAGGTATTGAGTTCTTGCTGAAGCCCGATTTCTCGAAAGTCAGCAAGGATGTGTTCCTTGAGGCTTTAGGTCAGGCCTTTTTCTCCTTGAGTCTTGGCACCTCCTGTCTCTGCACCTATGCTTCTTATTTCAAGCGCGATACCAACCTGCTGCGTTCTGCCACTCAGATTGCCTTGCTCGATTCTTTCATTGCTATCCTAGCAGGACTCATGATTTTCCCTGCCGCCTTCTCGGTGGGAGTACAGCCTGATAGTGGTCCGTCACTCATTTTCATTACGTTGCCGAATGTGTTCCAACAGGCTTTCAGTAGCATGCCTATCGCAGGTTACGTGATTGCTGTGCTTTTCAATGCCTTGCTGGTGTTTGCAGCCCTCACGTCTACGATCTCCATGCATGAGATAGGTACTGCTTTCTTTCATGAGGAGTTGAAGATACCTCGTCAGCGTGCAGCCTGGGTTCTCACAGTGGTTTGCTCGCTGTTAGCCGTATTCTGCTCGTTGTCAGTGGGTGCTTACAGCGGAATCCAACTCTTCGGACTGTCGCTGATGGACTTCTGTGACATGCTGACAGCTCAGCTGATGTTGCCTGCGGGAGCCTTCCTCACGAGTATTATGATGGGATGGTTTGTCAGTCGTCAACTGTTGCAGGATGAATTTACCAATCAGGGCAGCATCGGCGTGGCATTCTATCACGCTTATATGTTCGCTATCCGATACATTGTTCCACTCTGTATCCTGTTGATTTTCCTCCATCAGCTTGACATCTTATGATCCGTGAGTTCTTCTATCTTCAGAAGTCCGATCGTAAGGTGATCCTCACCTTACTCCTTGTAATCGTTGTAGCCTTGACAGTGATCTTCTTTGCGGGCGGGGAGTCTGATGGAGAAGACTCAAAGGATGTCGAATCAAGAGAACATGTCTATCATTCAGCGAAGAATAACGCGAATGGCCCCCTTGATACGCCGAAGAAAGCAGAGCTTTTCCCCTTCGACCCTAATACGGCAGATAGCACCCAACTGCTGCGCTTGGGTTTAAAGTCCTGGCAGGTAAGGAATATCTATAAGTATCGTGCTGCTGGAGGTATCTATCGCCAAAAGACCGACTTTGCCCGCCTTTATGGTTTGACCGTGAAACAGTATCGCGAACTTGAGCCTTATATCCGTATCTCCGATGATTATCTGCCTGCTTCGACCCTGCTGAAACAAGAACGTCGCACATCTCAAGGCTCTTTTTCTCAGAATCGAGGAAACTGGACTCGGAATCAAAGGGACAGGTCGCGTGATTCTGTTCGTCAGAATCATGGCCCTGTCCCCTCGATTCCGCTCAATTCTCCCAAACTCCGCCCTGGTGAGACGGTAGTATTGAACACCGCTGATACCACAGCCTTGAAGACGATTCCTGGCATTGGTCCTTATTATGCCCGTAAGATTGTTCAGTACGGACAGCGTCTGGGAGGCTATGTTAATGTGGATCAACTTGATGAAATCGAGGATTTTCCGTCAGAAGTCAAATCCTTTCTCGTTGTCTGTGACGCCCATCCTCAAAAACTGAATCTGAACAAGCTCTCACTCAACGAGCTGAAGCGCCATCCATACATTACCTTTTTTATGGCGCGCGCCATCACTGACTATCGTCGTCTGCACGGCCCTTTACATTCACTCAGCGATCTTCGTCTCTCGCGAGATTTCCCGCAAGAGGTCATCGAACGCCTTGAACCTTACGTTGAATTCTGATGACGCAGTTACATTTCGAGCCAATACAGGGCAAGACCCTTGGTATCATCGATACCATTATCCGGACTGAGGAGGTGGTATCGTTGAATGATAATATGTGGAGGATTATCCGTATGGTGGTTGAGGAATTGGTGGTGAATATCGTGGACTATTCGGGAAGCAACTATATGGACGTGGAGATTTCGTGCGAAAATGACCGTTTCACTATGTGCTACCGTGACGGGGGAGTGCCATTCAACCCACTTAAAAATGAACCGCCCGACTTTTCTCTTCCGATAGCACAGCGCCAGATGGGTGGGTTAGGTATCTATTTGGCTCTCACTTCAATGGACACTGCCGAGTATGAATTTGTTAACGGCGAAAACGTGTTCACCACATCGTTATTTTATAAAAAGTAAGTTGTTTCGCCTTATCTAGCGTTTAATGCACTGTTATCCTTTTGAAAACAGAAATCCATCGTTGCGTAAGAAAAAAAGCTGAAAGTTTGGTGCTTTCGGCTTTTTTGCTTATCTTTGCCCACGTAAACCCAAATAACAATAATTATGTTCGGACTTGGAATGCAAGAGATACTGGTCATTGCCCTCATCGTGCTGCTGCTGTTCGGCGGCAAGAAGATTCCTGAGCTCATGAAAGGCCTTGGAAAGGGCGTGAAGAGCTTCAAGGAGGGAATGAACGAGGAGGTGAAAAGTGAGGGAGTGAAAAGTGAGGAAGTGAAAGGTGGAGAGTGAGAGCGGACAGACCATGACGTTCTGGGATCATCTCGACGAACTTCGAGGCGTGATTGTCAGGGCGCTGGTGGTGACGATGCTGGCAGCGGCAGTAGCCTTTGTGATGAAAGATGAACTGTTCGCTGTGGTTCTGGCTCCGAGGACAAGCGATTTCATCACTTACAGGCTGATGGGGGTGGAGCCGTTCTCAATTCATCTGATGAACACGGGTCTGACTGAGCAGTTCATGATCCACCTGAAGACTGCGATGTATGCGGGGGCGCTCGTGGCTTCACCTTATATTATATATATGCTCTTTGGCTTTATCGCCCCTGCGCTCTATGACAATGAAAGGCGTTATGCCACGCTGCTCTGCACGAGCGGCTATCTGATGTTCATGTTGGGGACGGCACTCAACTATCTGCTGATCTTTCCCCTGACACTGAAGTTCTTGGGAACCTATCAGGTGAGTGAGGATGTGGCGAACATGCTGACCTTGCAGTCGTATATGGACACGCTGCTGATGATGAATCTCGTGATGGGAATCGTCTTCGAACTGCCTGTTGTCAGCTGGATATTGGGAAAGATGGGGCTGATCAATGCTCAGATGATGAGTGCGATGAGGCGTCATGCAGTGGTGGTCATCCTGATAGTGGCTGCAATCATCACACCTACGACGGATGCCTTTACGCTCTTTGTGGTAGCTCTGCCGATATGGCTGCTCTACGAGATGAGCATCGTGATCGTCGGAATGACAAAACAAACAAATACTAAATAAAACTTTATGTTACGTAAAATCAGGACAATCCTTGCAGCAGTGTTCTTTGTACTGATAACCCTGCTGTTCCTCGACTTCACGGGGACGTTGCATCAATGGCTTAGTTGGATGGCAAAGATCCAGTTCCTCCCTGCCGTGATGGCGCTCAACGTGGTGGTTGTAGTGGCGCTGATTGCGCTGACGCTCGTCTTCGGACGTATCTATTGTTCCGTCATCTGTCCTCTTGGTGTCTTCCAGGATCTGCTGGCGCGTCTTCGCAGGAAGAAAAACAAATACTCCTATTCGAAGGAGGTAAAGTGGCTCCGCTACCCTGTGCTGGCAGTTTTTGTGCTGGCAGGTGTGGCTGGCATCGGCTCGCTCTTCCAGTTGCTGGCACCCTATAGTGCTTATGGCCGTATCGCCACCATGATCTTCCAACCGATATGGAAACTGGGTAATAATCTGCTGGCGATGATGGCAGAGCGGATGGATAGCTATGCCTTTTACACCATTGACACCTGGATGCGCTCGCTCCCAGTACTGATAATAGCAGCTGTGACGCTGGTCGTACTCGTCGTGCTGGCTTGGCGTGGTGGACGTACCTATTGCAACACCATCTGTCCTGTGGGTACCATCCTGTCGTTCTTTGCCCGTTTCTCGTGGCTGAAGATCCGTTTCGACGAAGAGAAGTGCAAGAACTGCTCGCTCTGCTCGAAGAACTGTAAGGCTGCCTGCATCGACTTCAAGACGCACACGGTGGACTACAGCCGCTGTGTGGCCTGTGGCAACTGTATCGACAGTTGTAAGTTTGATGCGCTGAAGTACTCGCCGTCGATGCAGACAAAGAAGAATGCTTCAGTCGATGCCTCGAAGCGTTCGTTCCTGTTGGCTTCTGCTTTGGTCTCTACTGCTGCGATGGCTCAGAAGAAGGAGAAACTGATGGATGGCGGACTGGCTGAAATAGAGGATAAGGTGGCTCCCCAGCGGCAGACACCGCTGACACCGCCAGGTTCGCTCTCATTCCAGAATCTCTCGACACGCTGCACGGGTTGTCAGCTTTGTGTCTCGGAATGTCCGAATCAGGTGTTGCGCCCTTCTGGCGACTTGATGCATCTGATGCAGCCCACGATGTCGTATGAGCATGGCTACTGTCGTCCTGAGTGTACCCGTTGTTCTGAGGTGTGTCCTGCTGGTGCTATCAAGAAAATCGATCAGGATGAGAAAACCTCGATCCAGATTGGTCATGCGGTTTGGATCAAGAAAAACTGTGTAGTGCTGACAGATGAGGTGGAGTGTGGCAACTGCGCCCGCCATTGTCCTTCTGGTGCGATAGAAATGGTACCGCTCGATCATGATAATGAGGATTCTCCTAAAGTTCCTGCCATCAACGAAGCAGCTTGTATCGGCTGTGGAGCCTGTGAGTATGTATGTCCGTCACGCCCGTTCTCTGCGATCTATGTCGAGGGGCATGAGGTGCATAGGAAGATTTAGAAGTTAAGTAGTTAAGAAATTAAGCCAAATGAAGGATAAGAATATATCGCGCCGTTCGTTCCTGAAGCTCTTTGGAGCTGGAACCGTTGCTACGGCAGCCACTTTGGCTGGCTGTAAACAAGGCAATAAAGCAGAAGAACAGGCCGCCGAGGATTATAAGAACCAGGTGGAACCACCCATTGGTAAGATGACCTATCGTGAGAACCCCAAGACGAAGGAGAAGGTGTCGCTCTTGGGCTATGGCATGATGCGTCTGCCGACGAAGGTGGATAATAGTGATGAGTATGATCAGGAGATGATCAACAAGCAGGTGGACTATGCCATCGAGCATGGCGTTAACTATTTCGATACGTCACCTGTCTACTGTCAGGGTAAGTCGGAGCATTGTACGGGTATCGCCCTCAGCCGCCATAAACGCAGTGAGTACTATGTCGCCACAAAGCTCTCGAACTTCAACCGCGATTATTGGTCGGCAGAGAAATCTAAGGAAATGTATCACAACTCGATGAAGGAGCTGCAGGTGGATTACATTGACTACTATCTGCTGCACGCTGTCGGGGGTAGTATGGAAGAGTTCAAGGGCCGTTATGTCGACAACGGCATGATGGATTATCTGCTGAAAGAGCGTGAGGCTGGCCGTATCCGTAACCTCGGCTTCTCATTCCACGGAATGAAGAGCGTGTTCGACGAGGTGTTGGCCTTGCACGATCAGTATCACTGGGATTTTGTGCAGATTGAGCTCAACTATCTCGACTGGGACTTTGCTGATGAGATGAGCAATCGTAACGTCGATGCCAGCTACCTCTATGAGGAACTCCATAAGCGTGGCATTCCTGCAGTCATCATGGAGCCGCTTCTGGGGGGACGTTTGGCAAATTTGCCCCAGTATCTGGTGAATGAGTTGAAAAAGTTCGACCCCACGAAGAGTGTAGCCTCTTGGGCTTTCCGCTATGCAGGTACGTATGAGGGTGTGCTCACCGTGCTTAGTGGTATGACCTATATGGAGCATCTGAAAGACAATCTGCTCAGCTATTGTCCGCTGGTGCCCTTGAAGGAGCAGGGCATGCGCTCGCTTGATACGGATATCGCCCAGCGCATCGTTGGTCTGGAGAATATCCCCTGCAATGATTGTAAGTACTGCATGCCTTGTCCTTATGGCATCGATATTCCTGCTATCTTCGTACATTATAATAAATGTAAGAACGAGGGCTCACTGCCGATGGGCGTTGGCGATAAGGACTATCGCGAGCACCGTCGCCAGTATCTTATTTCGCTGGATCGTGTCGTGCCCCGTGAGCGTCAGCCTGATCACTGTATTGGATGTCATCAGTGTGAGCCTCATTGTCCGCAGAGCATCCGTATCACCCGCGAGCTCCACAAGATCAGTGACATGATTGAACAGCTGAAGCGCAATCCGATAGGAAAATAAAAAAACAATCCCCAGCCAGATCGGCTGGGGATTCCCATAACGTAATTACTAGTTTCCTTACTTGTTCAGACCGCGATTGTTCATCGTGCTGTTCAGCAGCTGGAGATAGGTACGCATCTGCTTGTCATCAAGTACGTAGCGCATCCACTTCACATCGTTGTCGATAGCACGGGCTACAAGAGCCTTACGGTCGTTCTTGCTGTACTGAGCAGCGAACATCAGCTCTGAAGCGAATGTGTGCTGGATGTCAGCGACAGCCTCCTTCTGGTCGTCGGCCAGATTCAGCACTGCAGAGAGCTTATCCATGTTGACGTTCAGTTCGTAGGCTGCCATATTGTTGACGTTGTTTGTGCTCTCTTCCTCAGCAAATGCAGTTGTCATACTCAGCATTGCAACTAATGTCAAAATCATCTTTTTCATCTTTTTACCCTTTCTTTTTCTTTACTCGGTCTGGCTTATAGCCGACCTACTTAAAACTTAAATTTGTTATCCTTTTTGTCTTTTGACGGTGCAAAGGTACGGCGAATTTTTGGCTCTCGCAAGCGTTTACGTTAAATTGTGTGCGATAACAGCCGTTTTGTTGATACAAATCAAAAGAATGGGTGTGTTAGGAATATTTACCTTATTATATAGATAAAAGAAGTGTGAGGAGGGGTATAGAAAGCATGGATAACAGGGTTGTAATAAGGGTAACCTCTGTTATCAGGGTCGTGTCACGATTGTATTTCAGGCATAGGATTGTGCCGTATGTGGCAACAGGCATGGCGATGACGATGGTGTTGATGCCGACCACATACTGATCGAAGCCAAGAGCCAGGCAAAGATAGTGGAAACCAATGGGAATCAGCAGCAGGCGGAATAGGGTAGTAGCATACACCGTGGGATTGCCTAACATGGTACGCAGAGAGAGTTGTGACATGGATGATCCAATGATTAGTAGGGCGGCAGGCACCGTGATGTTGCCAATCATGGTGAGCGGCTGGCTGATAATGCCGGGGATGTCACTGATACCAAGAGCCACAATAAGCATGGCGAGATAGGCGGAGAGCATAGGGGTGCTGTAGAGTACCTTTTTCTGGAATCGCTTGCCGTCTCCAAGATCGCCCACCACCAGAATGGTTCCGATGGTGAACACTGCGAATGTATTGACGACATTGAGTACGGCAGCATAGAACACTGCCTGATGCCCGAAGATGGAGGCTACGACGGGATAGCCCATAAAGCCGACATTACCAAACATCAGAGCAAACCCGATAACGCCTTCGTCGTCCTTCTTGCGAGTGAGGTAGCGTGGAATGATCAGAGCCATACCTGCTAATATAATATAGGTAAGGGTGCTGATGCCAAGTAGTGGCAGAATCAATCGACTGTCGGGCAATTCGCCTGACATCGCCGAGGAGAGGATGAGTGCGGGGCATGTGATATTGATGACGAGACTCGACAACCGCTTGTCGAATTCGCCACCCATATACCCTAATCTGCCTGCCACGTATCCAACGACGACAATGGCAAAAAGTGTCAACATGACTTCTGACATATTCCCTCTATAAATGACAAATGGCTGAATACTCAGCCATTTGTTGCTTCCGGCATTGTGCGTTGTCGGGATGAGGCGCCAACATGTATTGAGACTGAAATTTATCATTTTTGTTATACTTTTACATAAATACCTGAATTACAAGAGAAATAGAAATTAATCAATATAAGCATAATGATAATTTGATATAAATCAATTTATAATATCACGCCAAAAACACGCCAAAAATTAAG
>ONKL01000073.1 GCA_900318395.1 uncultured Prevotella sp. | reverse complement strand
TTTGGAATCAACCGAAAATCACCCTACCTTTGCATCAGATTTAAGATTCATACATAAGTTAGAGTTAGTTTTTTGATTCATATTTGCATACGTTTGGTTTTAGTTAGTGATTTTCTTTTTTGTCCATTTGATTGAATAGTTTTGAGTTATTGTTAGTAATGAATGCAAACGGGGCCCGCAGCGATTGCGAAGCCCCGTTTTCCAATCATATAATAAACTATTAACACCGTTAAATCCGATAATAATTATTTAGATGGTGCATAAATTCTTTGCGCCCCTGCCCTCTTTGCACCCACGACTATATACTTAAAAATCATTTGACGATCCAGATACCCAATGAATAAATTGACTATACTTATTAGCGATATTTTCTTTTTCTGCACACCAATCATTGGTAGTAGATACGGCAATTTTATTGGGAGCTTTCCCCTCTACTGCAACCATATCATACCATTGGCCAATTTCGTAAACTTTTACTTCAATATTGATAGGATTATCATAAAAAACACCTGTGATACTAAAGGTTACAGGTGAAAGATTACCTATATTTGAACCGTTCGTATTTACCATCGTTGTTGTAGATACACCAAATTTCTCATGAACTTCCTGTCCTCCAATAGTGATCGGTAACGTGCTGTCTACAGCTTGTAATGTAACGTCTGCTCCTGTAGAAGTCATAATAACATCAAAAACGACATCATTAAAATCAAAATCAGGTTCAGTAGAAAGTTCCTCTACCATAATTCTTGTCTTCTCTTTTGTTGATGCAAATCCCCACTGATGATTTACACCAGGAACGCCAAATGCCCTTACAAATGCAGCCTGATAATCTTCTTGAAGGTTTAATACTTGAGTAGGATCATTATCTCCCCCATCATTATTACTAATGGTATTCTCTTGATTATTTTGGACAGGGTTATCGATACTACCGAATATACTATCTATAAAATCCTGGCATGAAGTAAGGGATGCTTGGGCAAGAAGTAGGATACAGGACACAATTAACAAATTAGGTTTTCTCATTGTCTTATTTTCAATTATGTTTATTTCAAAAAATTAGTCATTATCATCATACATTAATTATGTGGCCTAATACCCTTGATTCTGTGTTATCATCGGATTCATAAATATTTCATTTAATGGAATTGGCATTAATAGCTGATAGTCCTCGCAGTCAGCTTTCTCCTTTGCTGCTCCAAGTCTTTTCAGGGCTGCCCACATGCCATAAATAGGAGAGGATGAATACCAAGTGTCTACTAATCCTACTGTATCGTCAGAGGCCTCTTTATATAAAAGACCCAAATAGTTCTTACCATATATAGAATAATCAGAACTACTGCTCAGCATACTGACAAACGCAGTAGGGATAACGGTCAGATCGTCTGTTGAATAGTTATAATGGAATATGCTTTCTCCTACTTGATCCTTTATTCCTGATAGAATAGTCTTTGCATCATCCTTCTTACCAAGAGCTAAAGATAGCTCTGCCAACAATGATTGAGCACTTTGAGCATTAAAATGACTGGCATCGTTAGTAGTGCTGAATTTGTCTTTTACTCCATTCAATTTGTTATACGCAAAAGCAAGAACTTCGTTCGTAGCCGTGCGTGGATGTGATATTTCATATATATCTGACTCTTCTGTTATGAGAGGTACATCTCCCCATAGTAAAGTCAATTGGTAGTATGCAAAGGATCTGAGTGCTATAATTTCTGCCAAATAAGGATCTGCCTGAAATTCCTGTATATCAGCAAGAGCGTTGATTAACATATTAACTCGGGCCACAACACTATATGCGTATGTCCATGCATTTTCCAGGATCAAATTTTCCGAGTTTATTGTAGTTGAGCCAAAGGCATTACTATCAATCTTCTTTAATCTAAATGCTTCGAGCGTAATCTGATTAGCCTCAAATAACGCTGCTGATTTATAAATGGCAGCGATCGCTTGCTTTAGATCGTTCTCACTTAGAATTATTGATGACTCATATTGGGTCGTTGGAGCAGGCTCCTCTTCTGTAGTTTGTGTCGTTGGCTTTGAAACTTCAACAGGGTTGTCCTCTGAGCCAACTATAGCGTCAATGAATCCTGCACAGGAAGATAATGACATCATCGTCAAAACCATCATGATTGATATTGGTAACTTTCTCATTTTAATGTTTTTAGTTTGAATAAATAGAAAACGTGAGCGCTTACTTCGCTTACGTTCCTGAGGTATCGGCAAACACCTGTAATCTTAAACGAGTAATGCTCACGCCATCAGGCGCGAACCATCTACTTCTGTTCTTGATTACGTTCTGTCAAATTTGCCGATTTTCAGAAACAAGAATCAGCGGATGCTTCACAATATGTCTGTTATAATTTCCTTTGCTATGTTACCATACGCAGTTTTGTTTTTAAGCGTTCAACATTATTTATATTTTGCGAGGAAAGTTTGAGAATTCAAAACCTCCATCTTTGCAAATCCGTAATCTTTAATATTACGCGTTACAAGGCAGTCTGCATTAGCCTGAACAGCAGAGAAATATTGGAGTGCATCCTCAAAATCATTCGCCCTCAGATCTAACGCTTTGTCTATTACATCAGCTCCCAAAGGAACAATAGTAAAGATAGGCCGGAAAGTCTTAATAAGATCGTAAAACTTGTCAATAGGTATTTCCTTACGAGTAATGTATTTGATATTTGCAATCGACAAATCGGAGATCAGCAGTTCAATCTGGTTATCAATAGCCATATCGAAGATGCTCAATGCATCATCGACAAACTTCTCGCGTTTGCAAAGAATATCGAGAAAAATGTTAGTGTCGATAAAAGTCTTTATCATTATTATTGATATTTCTCTGTCAGATACTCTTCTTTCTCACGCTTCCAGTCGTCGAGGCTATCCTCATTTAGGATGCCGACCATTTGGCGAATCTTAGCCTTCTGTTGCGCCCTCTTCGCATGCAATGCGTCCTCCTCACTTTTATAGATAGAGGTTACGGCATCGAGAACCTTTTGCCAAAGCGAGGCATCTGCTTTGTCAAACTGATCCAGAATCTGCATCGTATTCGCTCTTAAATCAATTGCTGTCATCTTATCATTTTCATTATCGTTTGCAAATATAGGAAGTTTTTCTGAAAGTTCCAAGAAAAACAGAGAAAAGTTATCAATAATTACACAAACTCACGAGTCAGCCCCATGGCTTCATGGGTTATTTTGACTCTGGGGCCAAGCCCCGAGTTGCATAGGGACTCATCTAGAACCGTCCCGAACGAGTGTAAAGATACGAAAATGTTTGGAAAGAAATGCACTTTCGGAAGAAAAACTGAAAATTAATGGAGAAAAGATGCTGAAGTGATTGATATTCCGAAGAAAAGTTGTAACTTTGTGGGCAAATGAATAAACAACATAGAAGAAAAATGAACAGTACGCCTATCATTTCACAAACCAAGCTCAATGTGCTGCAAGAACGAGTATGTAGTCCAATAAACTATCTTTGCACCAAAATCGACTCGGCAACCCCACTGTGGGATGGTCCCATCAAGATGTGCCAGGAAATTGAGGATGATAAGTTTGCCGTTGATACCATTGTAATGGAAGCTAAGAAACACAACAATGCCTTTAATGGCGTTAATACACCACGCTTATATCAAGCTATTCTCTGTCGGGTCTATATCATTCTATATTATCTTCATCATGATGACCAATTGTATCAGGAGATAGTTTTCCCGAGGCTGAAGAAAAACATGGGAGTATATAATGATGTTCACCTAAAAAACATTAACGAGCAGATAGATAAAATACTTGCGCAAGAGGAATTGATGAAGAAGGTGCTGACAGAGAAGAAAAAGGAGTCAAAACCATTATTCGCCTATGTAAGTCATACTGGTAATGAGCTGGATTACCTATTCATGGAATATAGTGAAGAAAAACTTTTTCGCGACATAACAGAAATCATAAAAGGCCTGACTAATAAATATGGTACACGCCAAGATGAAGTTAATGTGTGGTATAATGCAAAAAAAGTAGTACATACACTGAGAGACATTAAACGTCCTGAATTACTTATTCATCGTGCAGCAAGCGCTCTCGTTGCCGGTCAAATGTACAATGAATTCGCAGGTTCTCAGATTATTCTTATCTGTGCCTATGCTATGGTTGCTTCTTCAAAATTCAATTCTCATTTTGATCCATTCATTCAGAAAATGGAAAGTTTGTCTGATGAAGATACGGACTTGTTGGTAATAAAAGATTCCATCGATGACATCAGAAATTGGATCTATAGATACCTACCATTTGATAATTATGACTATATTGGTGAAAATCCAACTAACACGGAGAACTATACAATTGCTGATATCGAACGAATAAAAAAACAATGTGAAGAGGAAAAAACTGTTGTGAAACGTGAGAATGCAGGATTGATGAAAGAGAATGAGCAGTTGAAAAAACAAATAGAATTGCTTCAGCAGCAGATTAAAGAAGAAGGATCTTCCGAGGATATCAATTGGCACGATAAGGTACGTCTTGAACTGTTATTACGTCTGATGAAGAAAGATAGTGTCAATTTGGATAAATATGGCAATAAGACAAAAGCAGCAGAAGTCATGAATTCGGTTACCTCACTGCCTTTACAGACTTGCAAAAACTATTGTTCAGATCCCATTTTGAATACCAAAGAACACGAAGATGAGATTCTGAAATTGAATTCTAAATTGCAGGCTTTAGGTATGGGAATCCGACTGTAGCTTAGTACAAACCTTAGTACTAGAAAATACTAACCTATAATCGGGTTAGTATTTTTATTAGTTTTTAGGTCAAATGGAAACTCCTTCGTACCTTCGCACCAACTTCTCAGGTACGTAGCCGCGTGCCGATTATTGAAGGGGTGGTTTGTTAAGTAGGGCGACGCTGTCGGCAAAGTAAACCTGAGACCACATTGTTTCCTAAATAAAAAAGACAAATGGAAACAATTGATCAAAGCTCCATGAACTTGGAGCAGGCACTGGCTCAGAAGGCTGGTGAGTTGGCGGCTCAGCGCAGGGTGCGCGAGTTGCAGTTGGTAGACCTCACGCTTCGTCGGATTGCTGATGGCGTGGCGTCGAAGGAGGCGGACATCCAGACACTGATGGACGCTACCAAAGGACATTGTCAGGTCGCTCTGCGGGAAATCGTTGTGCGCGAAGTGAAACGCTCTGCCAACGGTCTGCTGTGGTGCAGGGAGTACATCGAACGGTTGAAGAGCGACCAGTTGGTGCATGTATTCACCGGCAGTCACTGGCAGTCGGTAGAGCCGCAGCAGTGGAAGGACTTCGTGGCCCAGTGTGCCGATCGGTGCGGCGTACCGGAACAGATGCTCATGAACCCTGTCTTCATGAAGGCGCTGTTCGAGGGTTTGGCCTTCAATCTGGCTGAGTACCGTCAGCAGATCATACCCGACGGCGAGGTATGGCTGAACGTCGACAACGGCACTCTGGTCATCAAGAGCGACGGCAGCGTCATACTCCGTGATCACGACAAGGCCGACCTCTTCTTCTATTGCCTCGGTTATTGCTATGACAGCGAGGCGGAGTGTCCTTTGTGGCAGGCGTTTCTCGATCGTGTCCTGCCCAGTGCAGATGCGCAGTTGTTGTTGGCGGAATTCATCGGTTATTGCCTGATGCCGGGCCACGAACTGGAGAAGATGCTCCTGCTCTATGGCGAAGGCTTGAACGGCAAGTCCGTGACGCTGGAGGTCATCGAGTCGCTTCTTGGTTCGGTCAATGTCAGCTATCTCAGTCTGTCCGACCTGACCAACGATGATGTGAAGCGTGCTGGCATCGAAGGCAAGATGCTCAACATCTCTCACGAGAGTGGCAAGGATGTCAATCCTAACGTGCTGAAGCAACTCACGTCGGGCGAAAGGGTGCTCATCAAGCATCTGTACCGCGACCCTCGTGAGACCAACAGCTACGGCAAGCTCATTGCGGCTTTCAACATCCTGCCTCGTGCCGAGAACACCTTCGGTTTCTTCCGTCGTCTGCTGATCCTTGCATATCAGGTCACCATTCCCAAAGAGGAGATTGACCGCCAGCTGGCATCGAAGCTCAAGGGTGAGCTGCCAGGTATCCTCCGTTGGGTGCTCAAGGCCTTGCCTGCATTGATGACCCGCCGAGAGTTCTCACCATGCGAAAGCAGCGAAAAGGCACTTGAACAGTACCGTCTGCAGTCTGACAATGTACGTCTTTTCCTGAGCGAAGCCTGTGAAGCTTCTGAGTACACCACGCAGGCGTCAGAACTCTTCACAGCCTACCGCAGCTATTGCATCAATTCGTCGCTTAGGGCTATCGGCAAGAACAAGTTCTATGATCGTCTCGAAGGTCTGGGCTACGCTCGTGTGATGTATGCGAATACATTGTATTTCAAACTTAAAGTCACGGAGCAATGAACAGTCAGCACGAACACTTCGATACCAACCGCATCAATGCCATCTCCATTACGGAGGTGGCCCGACGGTTGGGCTGTCAGTTGCAGCGGGCCGGGTCGGTGATAAAGACCGTCTGTCCATGGCATCAAGACGAGCGGCCTTCACTGACATTCTACGAGCGGACTGGCGAGAATCACTGCCACTGTTTCGCCTGCGGCAAGGGCGGTAGTGTCATCGACTTCGTCATGCAGCACGAAAGCTGGTCGTTCCAAGAGGCCAGTCAGTGGCTCTCTAACGAGTTTGGCATCGGCACTATACGGTATGACGGCTATCTGCCAAGACCCAAGCCGCGCCCAGTGGTAAGGCCAGCAGAACCTGAGTACACCTATATCCCCATGTCGATGGTCGATGAAATGGTGTCTACAGAGAACTCGCTTGGCCAGTGTCTGATGCGCATAGCGCAGCCGGAAGCTGTCGAGTGGATCACTGAGGAATACCGCATCGGCAGTTACTCGATGAATGGCCACGACAACTTTACCGTCTATCCAAACATCGACAAGCATGGTCGCGTTTGCAACCTGAAGGTGCAGCACTATGAGACTGATCCGTCGTCGCCCCGCTTTGCTCACAGCACCCCAGGCTCCTGCTTTTGGCTGGGCAGTATATGGGTGCGCGAAGGCCGTCTGAAGAAGGGTGCCCGATTCCGCTCCACATGTCTGTTTGGTGAACATCTGCTCAGCAGATATCCCGACAACCAGGTGATACTCGTCGAAAGTCCCAAGAATGCCCTGTTCGGTGCAGTGGCCTTCCCGCAATGGACTTGGGTGGCTACGGGTAACAAGACGATGCTGCGTCGTGAGGTGCTCGAACCGCTACGTGGCCGCAATGTGATCGTCATCCCCGACCGTGATGCCATCAGCGAGTGGAGTACCATCATCGGTGGTATGGCCGATCTGGCCAACTTCACCGTCTTCGACATCTGTCAGTGCAAGGCACCCGAGGATGATCTGAAATATGACATCGCCGACTATCTACAAAACGAGTATTTCAAGCGCCCCATTTGAGTTTTTAGGGGATTCTGCTAAGCCGTCTGAAGAGCCAAAATGCCCTTGCAGACGGCTTTTTACGTTGGTCAGTTTAGTTCCTTGCTGGTTTTCCCTATAAACTTTCTAAGTATCTCAAATAAAAAAATAAGTTTATGAAGGAAAGTGGTGGAAATCCCAAATCACAGAATTTAATCTGTTGAATTCCAACGACATAAAGACCTCGCAGACCATTCAAAAAACTAAGGAAGAAATTCTTGCTACGAAGCCTCGTAACACTTTTTGGAAAGCCATCGAAAAAGTGTTGGAAGGCTTCGTAAAATAGAGGGCATATATTGGGACTAAAAAACTTTGCATTTTGCAGTAAAATAATTGCCAAATTGTTTGGTAGTTTCGATTATTTTTCGTACCTTTGCAATGAATTAGAGAATTCATTGCGACCATCGGCTGCGGTTCGGAAAAGCCTGAGTAAACTCACTTTTCGCTCACCTTGCACGATGGTTGTACCAAAGGCGGGAAGCGGCCACCCGATGTAGTTGGTTGCACAATAGTTTAATACCATGAAATATTTTTAAAACTATGGCATTAAAGGTAAAAGCAAAAGAGAAGAAGATGAAGTTCTTCAAGGACGGTCCTGAGGTGTACCGTTACGTGATGGTTCCTGACCTGTATTCGACACTCGATCAGGACAAGGTGATTAAGGAGGCTGCCATTCGTTCAGGCGTGAGCGAGGGCGTGATGCAGGCCTGTTGGAAAGGTGCCGGTGAGGTCATCAAGGCCTGGGCTACCGAGGGTCACTCTGTGGCTCTGCCCGGTCTCGGTAACATGCGTTTCGGACTGTCGGCAAAGGCTGTAGAGGATGGACCGCCATCCAGATCACCTGCTACGACCGTAACGGTGAGATCGTGAAGCGTGTCACCTCGGCTGATCCGGGAACTGTGGAAGAGACCGACAACACCGACGACAACGGTGAGGGTACGACCACGCCTACGACTCCCGACTCTGGCGATGGGCCGACGAACGACGACAGTGGTGACGGGCCGACGAATGAGCCTTAATCTGCTCACTGGGGTCAGGCCCCAAAGTAAAGTCGCGGGCGACTGTACTTTGGCGCCAGACCCGAGGGGCTGCGCTTTGGAGCAAGACCGAGGGGCTGCGCGAAAGCTTCGCGTAAGAGAAGAGAAGGAGGGGGCTGGCTTCGCATTGGGCGGGGCGAGCCCCTTAGTTTTTTGTTTTTTTCGGCATTATTTTTGGTGGTTTCGGGAAATCTGCTTACCTTTGCAGCTATGAAACTATAAAATATGTACAATCAACTGAATCTAAAATATTTTTGTGATAAGCTTTGTGCTGTTTGCATCCTTCTGTGTGTACTCTGTATGAATGGCTTGACGGCTCATGCTGCCGACAACGATGAGATCATTGAGTTTCAGGGCGACCGCTATGTGATTCATGTGGACAAGATGAACCCTGACAGCGAGATGACCTTGCTCGACGTGTTGAACACCTGCCCCGAATACTTGTCTGTTAACGGCAAGATGATTGATCTCAACTACACGTTGCGTGCCGACAACATCAACATCATCGTCGATCAGGAATCATTCTTGGCCAATGTGAAGGCTTGCGAGATAGACCGTATCCAGATTTGCAGCAATAGTTCTGTGGCAAAAGCTGTGGGCGGCACGAAGGGCGTGATAGACATCTATTATCGTGAAGACGTGAAGACCGACGGCAAGGTGGCTGTGGCTGGCAGTACCTACGGCAATGGCATGGTCTATGCCGATGTGACGAATCGCAGCGAGAAACTCACGGTGCAGGGCTACGGCATGGTTCGCACCTCCTACGGAAAGGCTTATCCCCTCGACAAGGACTACATGACCGACCGTGGATTGGCCGAAAACCTGTATCTGAACCTGGACTGGAAGATCAGCCAAAGCGACAAGCTCATCATCAAAGCGTTCCAAGAGTTTGATAATACCAAACAGAAGCTATTCACTCCTGGCCTGGCCGAAGCTCTACCTTCTTATAATCGGTACACTGGTCTCGTGTTGTCGTACGCGCATACTTTCAAGAACGATGCCTTGCTCTTTGCCGAGATCGGCAGCGACTACACCAGTACGACCAGTGACTCCAAGATGGGCGACTGCTATCCCTACGCCTTTGTCGAATTCAACACCCCCTTCTTCACGCCCGACCTCTGGCTGATAATCGGTGCTGAGATGGACTACGAGAACACCTGGTATATCGGCGAGAGGCGCCAACAGTGCTTGGTGACTGACTTTTATGCCCAGTTCGATTATACTCATGGCCCCTGGGTGCTGACGCTCGGCGATCGCTTCCGTATGATGAACTACTGGAACCGCCAGTACGACTCTATGGACCAAAGCCTGTGGACGCATGATCGAAACAACCACTGTTATCTCGCCAGTGTAGGCTATAAGGCGGGGCGCCATTTCTTCCAGGGGCTGTTCGCACGCCGTTTCTTCATCCCCGAGGTAAACGATTTCCTGATAGATGAGACGGCTCCGACCAACGCCCGGAGATTCGACGCAGACGGTTACAGCACCAACCTCGCTCATCAGGGCGTGGTGAGATATTCGTACCAGCAGAAGAACTTCGCCTTACACAGCAGCGTGGAAGGTAACTGGCACAGCCATCTGCCCACCCCCAACTATCAGGAAATAGGCTTCAGGAACTCCGTTTTCTGGAAAACCGGTCCCTGGGAGCTGACGCTGGGCGCCAACTATTATTACCACCATGTGGATGCTGGCGCCTACTCGGATTCTGACCATGACAATTTTGTCACACTCAAGTTGGCCCCGGTCCTGAATCTTTCACATGGATTCCGCCTGTCGTCGACGCTGCTCTACAGCAGCCGCCGCGATATGGACGACCGTCATGCCCATCTCTTTGCTACCGTCAAGGCCAACAAGCAGTTGGGCAAGAAGTGTAACGTCTTTGCTGAATTCCATGATTTGGCTGGCTATGTCACGGGCTACTGGCAGCAACTTGCTGGCCTTTATCAGAACCGTGCCTTGAGCGTGGGGGCCACCTTCTATCCTTTCAGGAAATAATGAAATACAAGTTTCACATGTTTGGAGTTATAAGGAGTTATCAGAAGTTAACAGGCTTTTAGCCTGTGGAGTTAAAGGACGAATGCTTGCGAAAGTTGGATAATGTAATAATGTAACAATGAAAATAGAATCGAAATTAGAATCGGTAAGACCCGGGCAGCCCCAACGGCTGACATATCTGTCGCTGATAGCCGTGGTGCTGTTTCTGGCTTGGTTGGTTTATGCCGTAGGCATCAATCACATGCCTGTGAAGAATACGGTATGGGCGCTGACACCACCCATCATCGCCATTTCGCTGGCACTGATTACTAAAGAGGTGTACAGCTCGCTTTTCCTCGGAATGCTGACGGGGGCCCTGCTCAATGCTGACTTCAACCCCGTAAGTGGATTCAACCGGCTTTTCCCCGACGGCATCATGGCCGTGCTGTCCGACAAGTGGAACGTTGGCATACTCGTCTTCTTGGTTATCTTGGGCACGATGGTGCAGCTGATGAACCGTACGGGTGGCTCGGCTGCTTTCGGGGCATGGACTGCCAAACGCATTAAGGGCCGCGAGGGGGCACAGCTGTCGACTATGCTGCTGGGCTGTCTGATTTTCATCGACGACTACTTCAACTGCCTGACCGTGGGTTCCGTCATGCGGCCTGTCACCGACAAGCATCTGATAAGCCGTGCCAAACTGGCCTACCTGATCGACTCAACGGCTGCACCTATTTGTATTATAGCCCCTATCTCGTCGTGGGCGGCAGCCGTGTCGGGATTTGTCAAAGAGGGGAATGGTATCAGCATCTTCATTCAGTCCATTCCTTTTAATTTCTATGCCTTGCTGACCTTGTTGATGATGGTGCTCATCATCATCATGAAACTGGACTATGGCCCCATGCTGCTACATGAGAACAATGCCCGAAAGGGCGACCCCTTCACGACCGGCAAGAACCAGCGGACCGCAAAAGAACGCCAGAAGGAAGGGAAATTAGGACGGGTGTCGGATCTGGTAGTCCCCATCGTGTTTCTCGTTATCGGGTGTGTCATCGGCATGATCTATACAGGTGGCTTCTTCGAAGGCAAGAGTTTCATTGCTGCCTTTGCTGCCAGCAATGCCTCAGTGGGTCTGGTGATGGGCTCATCCGCAGCTCTTCTCATCACCATTGCCTACTATCTGGCGCGCCAGTCGCTGTCGTTCGGCGACTGCATGGATTGTCTGCCTGAAGGGTTCAAGCAGATGGTGCCAGCCATGCTGATCCTGACGTTTGCTTGGACGCTGAAGAGCATGACCGACAGTCTGGGAGCGGCAACTTATGTAGCCAGTGTGGTGGAGCACTCTGCCGGCGGACTCATGGGCTTCCTGCCTGCCATCATTTTTGTCGTGGCCGTGGGTCTGGCTTTTGCCTCGGGCACGTCGTGGGGCACGTTCGGTATCCTCATCCCCATCGTGGTGTCCTGTTTCCAGGAGGTTGACCCGCAACTGATGATCATCTCCATCTCCGCCTGTATGGCAGGTGCAGTGTGCGGTGACCATTGCTCGCCCATCTCCGATACAACCATCATGTCGTCGGCGGGTGCGCAGTGTGAGCATCTGAATCACGTCACCACTCAGTTGCCATACGCGCTGACGGCAGCCTCCGTGTCGTTCTTCACATTCCTCGTGGCAGGCTTCACCAAGAGTGCGTTGATTTCGCTCTCATTCGGCATCGTGACCATGTTCCTGCTCCTTCTCTTCATCCGCCACAGAACAAATAGCGTTTCAAAATAAGTAAAAACAGTAATCAAATTAGAAAAAAATGAAAAAATTGATGCAGGCCACCATTCTGACAATTGGCCTTACAATGACCTCTTGTCAGGGCTTTATTGATGCCGTTTTAGGCACAGAAGACAACCCAGTTCCAACCAATCCTGTTGAAAAGGAAGTCACACTTGAGGATGCCCTGAACGATGGGACGATTGTGGCTTTTTCTTTCAACCTGAATGGCGAGGACTTCTACGTCGCCTTCCTGAGGGTGGGGGATACTTATGAACTGTTGGACTATGACAAGATGCTGACGCGTGGTGACGAACCGACCATCACAGAGAAGGATTGTGAATTTACGATGGAGCACGACAAGGCTAACAACGTGATCAAATTCATAGTCAAGGAGAAAAAGACTTCCGACCTTGTGCTGACCGCTTTCATCGACGTCAAGGAGAGTACCATCGAGGTGATACCTGGCGACCCGAAATACAAGGTGACAGGTGTTAAGATGAAGGTCGCTAACGTCGAGATTACCAAACTGCTGAAGGAGAAAGGCGAAGGCGTTACCCTGACTGACGCACTGGTAAAAGGTGCGCAGGTGGTGATTGTATATAAGTGGAACAATAATAATACAACTACCTTTACTTTCACCAATAATGGTGGAACGTTCTCCTGCAACATTACAGGTGACAACGCTCAAGATTTCAATAGTTTCCTGAAGCCGGAGGGCAACGAACTCTTTTTCTCTGCTACAGATAAAGACTGGTTTGTCTCTGACACTAATTTCGAGATCAAATTCAACATAGTAAAGAACACCTATAAGTTCTGGACGGTTAGACATGCCGTTTACAACTCCTTCACCATCAGCGTGAACGGCACCGACATCACCTCGTCGCTGAAAGAGGAACGGTTGTAGATTCAGTTTATAAACGCATCAACAAGAATCCCCGCCCATCACCGAGCGGGGATTCTTTATAAGAAAAGCACCAATCTTTAACTACATCAAAACACTCGATGACGGCATGCACCTCATCCAGCCTGCCCTGGCGAGCCATATTGCGACCGTTCATTGGACTTCAATGCTTTGAACTCATTGAATAAACGAGAGCAGATTTTGGGAAGCCGACTTCCAAAATATGCAAACTGAGTTTCAAAATCTGCAAAAATAGTTCCAAAATCAGCAAAAATAAGCAAAAACATCTTTTTTGTGTAGGTGTTTTAAAGATTTTGTTTATCTTTGCAGATGTTTTATTTCTACTAATTTAAATGTATAACAATATAAAAATAGGTTTAGCATGAAGAAAAAGTTACTCTTTACTTTGCTTGCCCTATCGCTGGGAAGCCTCTTAGGCGGCAGTGGGGCAATGGCGCAAAACGGCTGGGATGCGATCTATTCTCAGACGCAGACCACCTCGAAATCGTGGACGGCTTTAAGTGAAAGCTCCACCAAAGGAAAAGTGCTTGGTGCATCAGGTGCCACGACGTATTACTACGTGACGGGAAGTCTGGACTTCACCAATGACAAGACTACCAACGACGGTGATGGAAACAGCGGACTCAAAATCCTGGGTACGGTGTATCTCTACATCCCCTCTGGCTTACACATTTTCTGTAAAGGAGCCAATGCCAACGGTAGTACGGGCGCAGGTGCTGGTATTGAACTGACTGAGGGCAACACGCTCTACATCATCGGCGGTGGTAAAGGAACAACCTATGTCGAGGCCCAAGGTGGTAATGCTGCCAATGGCGACAATGGCGGTACTGGTACAGACGCAACAGGAAATACTGATGATCTCTGGACAGGCACTGGTGGCACTGGTGGCAATGGTGGCGGTGGTGCCGGTGCAGGCATCGGCTCACGCGGCGGCAAAGGCGGTACCGGTGGTAGCGGCGGTAGTGGCTATAAGCGCGGTTGGACAGCATATAGTGGAACCGATGGCTCTTCAGGTGAAAAAGGTTCTGATCCTGGTGCGATGGGTAAACTCTATGTGGATCAGACTTATGGCATCACGGTGAAAGCTACGGGAGGCGCAGCAGGCTCATCTGGTGGCAATGGCGGCCAACGCGGCCGTGGCTTTGCATGGGATGGAGCTGGTAATAACTATACTGTGTCCGCCGGCGGTGGTGGCGGCGGCGGCGGCTTCGGCGGCGGAGCCAGCAACATCGGAACCGGTGGCCCCGGCGGCGGTGGCGGCGGTGGCGGAGCCGGCGGTGCGGTGGACTGGAGGCCCAACTCTAGCGGTGGAGTTTATGAGGTAAATTCCCCTGGCGGCAAAGGCGGTCAAAATGCGAACGGCTCTTATGCTGCCGAAGGTGCTGAAGCTCCCACTACAGCTACTGCGCAAAGCCAAGGTTGGGTCAAAGTCGATAACGGCAGCTTTAGTAGTAGTGACTGGAATGCTCCAAGTGGTTCTTGTTCTTTTGGTTCAGGCGGCTCAGGCGCCGAATGTGGTAAAACCAGCTCTAATGGCACAACGAATGCAGGCAAGCTGGAGTACAACATCACTTATCATTTCGTAAAGCCTGAAATAAAGACTGAAACCGCTAAATATTCTCCTTCATCAGGCACCAATATCGTGCTGCCGAGGAACAGAGAGGGTTACCAGTGGGCGCTGCTCGTCTATGGTAAGGACTGTCATGCAACGGGCACGGCCAGTGTCTTCACGACCAACCATAAAGGATTCTATGGAGGTAATTTTGAAGAAGAATCAGATCGTACCATATTATTAAAAGATGTGTATGGCGACATTGAATTCCAGGAGGTGGCCGGTGTCTGCGGACTCAATAATATGGGCGACAACAAGCAGCTGCTCGATGAATTCTTCTATAATGAGAACGTTACTACACATAAGTACCCGATTACCGTCAGACTCAAGGACCGTACGCTCTATCAACGCAGGAGCTGGAATACCATCTGTCTGCCATTCGAGTTGACACCAGCCCAGTTCTCTGCTTCTCCGCTGGCCGGAGCAACCGTCATGAAGATGTCCGCCAAGCATACAGGCTTCTATGAAAATGGTTACCAAATACCCGAAGCGAACATTGATACGAAAGAACCAGTCCTCATTCTCTGGTTTGAGGACGCAGAACCCTCAACTAAGGGACTGCAGAAAGGCAAGCCTTACCTGGTGAAGTGGAATACAGGCTCCAAACTTGTGGACGACACCAAGGAGAAAATCCATCAGCTGGATTTCAACAACGTGACGATTACGGAAAAAGTTGCGGGATGCTGGGAATACAATGATGTCATTTTCCAAGGCACGTTCTCACAATCAGACGACTTGAAAGCTAACGACAAGACCATTTTGTTTCTTGGTCCTGGAAACAAACTCTACTATCCCTCAACGGATATCAACGTAGGTTCTTGTCGTGGCTATTTTATGCTTCCCGAAGAAGCAGCAGGGGCTGCAAAGACACGTGGATTCGTGCTGGGCTTAGATGGCGACGGAACCACGAACACTCAGAAAAAATAAAAGTCGTAATTAAACAACAATTAAAATATCAATAAGACAATGAAAAAGAAGATTTTTAGAATGTTTGCAGCCGCAGCGCTCCTGTTGGGTTCTGCAGGCATGTTCAGTTCATGTCAGGGACTTGTTGATGCCGTTTTTGGTGTTGAGGATAAGCCTGCGCAGCAACAGCCAGCGACCACTCCCACTGTCGACATCGCAGCCATGGAGCAGGAACTTGTCGGCTTATGGTGGGAAGAGTATGAGTATGCCGGCGAAACCGAGGATGGTGAGCCCTTCAATCGTGTGCTGCTGGCTATGAGTTTCGATGAAGACCATACCGGTTGCATCTACCTGGGCGTGTTCGTAGACAATACGGAAGGAGAACCGCTGGCCATCTATGGCGGTTATGAGGATTCCGGCTTCGCATGGAAGTTGCTTGAGGACGGCACGTTACAGCTTAGCGATCCTTACACAGGTGAGACCTATGCGCTGACTCGTGCCGCCGGCGACAGCTATGGCAAGAATATGACTAATGTCTCCAGCGCGAAGTCGGTCTACTCCAACGGCAATGTAACGTTGACCAACGGCGGCAATTCTGTTACGCTTAAAAAGGCCAGTGAGGAGAGGGCTCAAGAAATCGAGCAGAAGCTCAGCACGACAATCAAGTCGAATGTGTCCATCAAATCAGGCGGAAAAGCTCCGGCTAACTTTAGTGAAGACGATATCCGTTAATATAATCATGGTTTAAGATGAAGAGATTATCATTATTGCCCTTCCTCGCCCTCTTTGCGGCCATCCTGACACAACAGGGTGCCGCGTGGGCGCAGACGAAGGACACGAAAGCCGAAAACTGGGGCCAGGTGGCGACAGTGACGAGTGCGTGGACGCACATCACGGAAGGAAGCACCAAAGGCTTTGAACTGAGAGACGACTACTACTACGTGACGCAAAACCTTACCTTCACCAACACCAATGGCGGTGCAGGGCAGGGCAGTGGCCTCTACGTGCAGGCAGGCAGGACGGTGCGTCTCTATATCCCTGCAGGAGTGACGCTCACCGCAATAGGTGCTGACGCAAGTGGAACTTCTGGCGCCGGTGCCGGCATCCTGTTGCCTGAAGGCTCTACACTCCATATCATCGGTAATGGTACTATAGTGGCCACGGGCGGTAACGCTGCCGACGGCGGAAATGGTGGCAACGGAACCAAAGGTGAAGAGGATACGCAAAGTGTCGGAACATGGTTCTTGGGTAAGAAAATCTTAGGTGGCCTCGGTGGCGGAGGCGGTAACGGCGGCGGTGGCGCCGGTGCCGGCATCGGCACAGCTGGCGGCAATGGCGGAAACGGTGCTAAAGCACTTGCAGCGGACAGTCCAGAACGTCCTCAATCTTACAAGGATTGGACAGGTGGAGACCTCGCCGGACGAAAAGGAGACCCTGGCGAGGCTGGCGCTACGGCTGCAGCGATGGGCACCCTCTATATTCAGTCTACCATCACAACTAATATTCAAGGCGGTGCCAAGGGTAAAGGTGGTGGTGCTGGTAAACCAGGTAACGTACACCATTCCGGTGGCGAGATTGAAGTTAAAGAGATTCACTGGGTGAAGGGTATTCCCATTCCAGAAATTGACATCACCGACCTGCAAAGTATTGCTGGTGGCGGCGGTGGCGGCGGCGGTGCCGGTGGCGGTAGTGCTCAGGCCATCGGTACTGGTGGCCCCGGTGGCGGTGGCGGTGCTTCTGGTGCCTGTGGCAGCGGTTGTGCCAAAAACGGTTGGACTAGCAAAAACTGGGGTTCGGTCGGTGCCGGTGGCGGTGAAGCTGGTATAGGCCCTGAAAATAACAGTGGCACAAAAGGCATCACTTGCTGGTTCCAAGGTGAAGATGACGATTTTGCCGACACAGACAACCACAAGCCTGGTGGCAAAGGTGGCTCAGCTGGCTCAGTCAGTGTTGCCAAATCAGCAGGCGCTGGTGTCGCTCCCTCTTACACGGCCAGCTATTACGCCATCGGTACTAACCCCACAAAGACAGAGGAAACCTATTCCGTTGGCTCCAACACAACAATCACCTTGCCCTTGCTTTCTGGTGGTAGAGGTGACCAAGGCAAATGGAAGTGGATACTGAGTATCTATGGTCATGTAATAGGATCCTCTAATGGTCATTGTGGCGGTCCGAATGGTGATGTCTATGCACCAGGCTCAACGGTTGACCTCAGCAATATCTATGGTGCCATTGAGTTCAGCGCGGTCTATGTAGGCTGTGAGATTGACTGTGCCAGCAAGACGAATATGTATTGGAAGATGGGGTATGCCAATTTCGTGGCTAATAAATACACCGTTGTCGACTTGAAGAACCGCACGCTCTACAAGGATGGCTACTGGAACACGCTGACCCTGCCTTTCAGCCTGTCGGCTGAAAAGCTGGCCACTACCTGTCTGGCAGGAGCTGACATCCGCGTATTCAAGAGCGCATCTTGGGACGCAAAGAATCATGCGCTGACGGTTAACTTCTCAGAAAGCAATGAGGGCCAGATTAAGGCTGGCGTGCCATGCATCATCCGTTGGGGAGAGCCGGGTAATGCACCAGGAGGGACCATTGAAAACCCCAGCTTTACGAATGTCCCTGTCGATCTGTGGAACCAAGAGGTTTTTGATGAGGATGAGGATCCGGATTTAGCCGACAAATACGAAACGGAGTCTGGTGGCCTTCGCTTCCAGGCTCTGATTGCCCCGGTTCAGCTGAGTGCACAAGCCAAGGCGCTCTTGCTCGGTGGAGAGAACAAGTTCTATAAGCCCTCCAAGTCTATCTATGTGTATGCCACTCGCGCTTATTTCACATACACCAAAAAGAGCGGCATATCAATGACCCGCTCGGTCGAAATGGACTTCGGTGATGGTAACCAGAAGGCCTTTAACATCGACGATACTGGTGTTATTGACATCGAGGGTATCATCAATCAGAACGCCCAGCGTCCCGATGCTTCCCTCAAGGGCAATGATCAATAGGTCGTGATAAATTGGCTGAGGTGATTTGAACTCTGTCATAAGAGGTGCTTTAGTAACATACTAGGGCACCTCTACTTTCAAAATAAGCAAAAACAGTGCTCAAATTCGCAAAAATAAGCAAAAATATGTTTTTATTGTCGGTATTTTAAAGATTTTGCTTATCTTTGCAAAGTATTAAGACTAAAAATATACTATAATTTAATAAAACAATGATGAAAAAATTATTGATGGTCGTTGTACTGGCCTTGGTAAGTTTGGCTGGCGCGGCTCAGACCTTTAGAGCGAATCTCGATGAGAGTGTGAAACCTGGTGACAACTTCTGGCAGTATGCTGTAGGCAACTGGCTGAAGAACAACCCGATTGACAAGGAGTACCCGATGAACGGTGCGTTCGTCGATCTGCATAAGCAGAACGAAGTGCGCCTCAATGCGCTGATCATGAAGTATGCCAATGAAAAGAACCTGCCTCAGGGTAGCGACGGACAGAAGATCGGTGCCTTCTACCGCCTCTACATGGACAGCGTGGGCCGCAACAAGATGGGCTATGAGCCGATCCTGCCTTACCTGAAGCAGATACGCAGCATCAAGACCCGCGAGGAGGCGATGAAGGTAATGGTTGAACTCAATGTCAAAGGCTTCAACACAGCGCCTTATGGTCTCAATCTGACACTGAATCCTTTCAACTCATCGTTTCTTATGATGGAGGTCTCTCATGGCGGTGCGTCGCTGGATCAGGAATACTATGCCGAGCCCAACGAGCAGCAAAAGGCCGAAGTGGCAGCCAAGAAGAGTCTGTATAAGGATCTCCTGAAGATGGTGGGCAACAGCGATGCCGATGCCGAGCGCATGATGCAGGCAGAATGGGCCATCGAGCAC
>ONKL01000058.1 GCA_900318395.1 uncultured Prevotella sp. | reverse complement strand
ATTCTCTGTAGAGCCTCTGAAGATGATAGGACACGAAGGCAACAACTACACCTTCGAGGCTGAGTTGGCTCCCCGTCAGTTCGGTCAGTACAAGAGTGCCGTTCGTATGTATCCTAAGAACAAGAACCTGCCTCACCGTCAGGACTTCTGCTACGTGAAGTGGCTGGAGCTGCCTGCATTCAACGGTTAATCGCTGTGTGAGACAGATGCGATAAGCGAAGCGCCCGGGTTCATTTGAACTCGGGCGCTTTATAATTCTTTTCGATGTATTGTCCTAGCGGATTGTCTGCATTTCTTCGGGCGGTGTTCACGATGCAGTCTGACATCCTTCGGTGCAGACTGTCGATAGCCTGAAGTCTGGCTTGATGTGTCTCCTCGTCAGTAGACGTCTTTGCGGATACTACCAGATTGATGAGCTTCGTGCCCATGCGCTGTATCGAGTCGTTTAACTGCTGCCACTGGTTGTTCAGTTTCGTGCCCGAAGTCCTTGAAGGCTTTGGCGGCAGGTTCAGCTCCAGTGTGATGTTACCTGGCTCCAGCATGAAGTCCACGCTGCAATTCTTCATCCTGTTCAGGTAGGCCTTGCAGAAGAGAATGGTGTCTGTATGGCCAGTCACACTGAACTTCCCGTCATTCACGATGGCCTTTCCGAGCATCCGTTCTGGTTCGTTCTCCAGCACGATACAGATGGTATCACTCTGCTCTAATTGGCGCGCATAGCCCTGAATGTGATACGCATCTGACTGGCAGGAAAACAAAAAAGTTAGAAGTGAAAAGTTAAAAATAGCTCTCCACATTCCACACTTAAATAATGTAGAGGTCACTGATGCTCTGATTGTCAATCACGCGGCGGATAGCCTCTGCAAACATATCAGCCACACTCAACTGCTTCACCTTGGCGCAGCGCTGGGTGTAGGGGATAGAGTCGGTGAAAATAATCTCCTCAAGTGCAGATTCCTGTACACGGTCACTGGCAGGTCCACTCATCACACAGTGCGATGCACAGGCACGCACGGTCTTGGCACCATTCTCCTTCATCAGGTCGGCAGCCTTTGTGATGGTACCAGCTGTGTCTACCATATCATCGACAATCACCACATTCTTGCCTTCCACCTCACCGATAATCTGCATCGAAGCCACTACGTTGGCTCTGGCTCTTGTCTTGTTGCAGAGCACGAGTGGACAGTTCAGATACTTGGCATACGTGTTGGCACGCTTCGAACCACCTACGTCAGGCGATGCAATCACGAGATCATCGAGGTGCAGACTCTGGAGGTAGGGGATGATCACGCCCGATGCATAGAGATGATCGACGGGTACATCGAAGAATCCCTGAATCTGGTCGGCATGGAGATCCATGGTGATGACACGGTTCACACCAGCCACGCTCAGCAGGTCGGCCACCAGTTTGGCACCGATGCTCACACGGGGCTTGTCCTTACGGTCCTGTCGTGCCCATCCGAAGTAGGGCATCACTGCATTGATGGTGCGGGCTGAAGCACGCTTGGCAGCATCGATCATCAGCAACAGCTCCATCAGGTTGTCACTACTGGGGAATGTGCTCTGTACGAGGAAGACGTCGCGCCCTCGGATACTCTCTTCATAGCTGACGGCAAACTCTCCGTCAGAGAACTTTGTGATGAGCAGCTGTCCCAGCGGGCAGCCCAGACTTTGGCAGATTTTCTCTGCGAGGTACTTTGTAGCAGTACCCGAAAATACCATGTAAGAGTTCTTTTCTGACATTATTTATTAATGTTTGATGTTTTAATCTTATTCGATTGATTTACGTAACTTCTCGAAGTGTACCAGCAGCTCTTTGTAGTCGATCTCATTATGTATGTTGAATCGGTTCCACAGGTCGCCGCAGATCACGATACCTCCGAATCCCAGTGCTTTGGCCTCTTTCACGTTGTCGAGGTTCATGCCGCCCAGGGCATACACCTTCTTGTCGATCAGCCCCTGCTTGGCAGCTGCTTCAAGCTCTTCGCGTGTGAACGACTGTTTCTCGTCGGCATTGGTCTGACTGTCAAAGATCGAGTGCAGGAACACGTAGTTCGAGTGGCGCTTGGCCTCCTTTAGTTCACTGATGGCATGACAGGTGCGCGTCACATTTCCCCGATAGCCTGCTGGGGGCTCTGTGAAGGCGTCGTCGATGTGTATGCCTTTCAGCCTGTACTCCTCTTTCAGGTAGAAGTGGCCGTGAACGGTAATCTTGTGGTGATAGTCGTCGCCCAACAGTGTCAGCAGTCTTTCCGAGAACATAGGGGCTGCCCCTGGCTTATACAGGTGCAGGTTCTCCAGACCTTCTTCGAAAAGGTTTGCCAGAATCTTGTCTTCTTCAACGAAGAAGGTGGGTTTGGTCATGACTATTAGTTTCATTTTTTCTGTGTCATCTCTGTTCTATGGTGCAAACTTACTCATTTTTTTCGATATTCAGCCCTCTTTGGCTAAAAAAATGTCTTTCAAGGTGTGTTTTTCAGAAAAATGTCGTAATTTTGCACCCCGAAAGGAAGGAAATAGGTAAATAAGGTAAAAAGATAAAAAGTAACAAATAAAAAAGAAAATCGAAATGAAAGCATTTGTATTTCCCGGACAGGGAGCTCAGTTTGTAGGAATGGGTAAGGATCTTTATGAAACCAATCCGATGGCAAAAGAACTTTTTGAGAAGGCTAATGAGATTCTCGGCTATCGCATCACCGACATCATGTTCGATGGTACCGATGAGGAGTTGAAGCAGACCAAGGTGACTCAGCCTGCCGTATTCCTTCACAGTGTCATCTCTGCCCTCTGTATGGGCGAGGCCTTCGATCCAAAGATGACTGCAGGTCACTCTCTGGGCGAATTCTCTGCTCTCACTGCTGCTGGCGCTCTCAGTTTTGAGGATGGTCTGAAACTGGTCTATGCCCGTGCTATGGCTATGCAGAAGGCTTGTGAGGCTCAGCCCTCAACGATGGCTGCTATCATCGCTCTGCCCGACGAGAAGGTAGAGGAGGTTTGTGCTGAGGTCAGCAAGCTGGGTAAGGGCGTGGTCGTTCCTGCCAACTATAACTGTCCTGGACAGCTCGTTATCTCTGGAAATGTTGAGGCTATCGAGGAAGCTTGCGAGCAGCTCAAGACTGCAGGTGCCAAGCGTGCCCTCGTATTGAAGGTGGGTGGCGCTTTCCACTCTCCGCTGATGCAGCCGGCAAAGGATGAGCTCCAGGCTGCTATCGAGGCCACAGAGATCAAGACTCCTAAGTGCCCTGTTTACCAGAATGTAGATGCCAAGCCTCATACTGATCCCGCTGAGATCAAGGCTAACCTCATCGCTCAGCTCACCAGCTCAGTACGCTGGACTCAGAGTGTGCAGAACATGATTGCCGATGGTGCTGATGACTTTACAGAGTGCGGACCTGGCAAGGCTCTTCAGGGTATGATTGCTAAGATCAACAAAGAAGTATCAGCCCACGGGATCGAATAGTTTATATGAAACAAAAGACTGTTGTTTATCAGGTTTTTACGCGGCTTTACGGCAATCGTAACGTTACCCGCAAGGAGAATGGTACGCTGGCCGAGAATGGCTGTGGCAAACTGAACGACTTCACGCCCACCGTCCTGAAACAAATCAGGCAGATGGGCGTGAGCCATATCTGGTATACGGGTGTCATCCGCCATGCCACTCAGACCGACTATTCTGCCTATGGTATTCCCCGGAACCACCCCGCAGTGGTGAAGGGTAGGGCAGGCTCTCCTTATGCGATCACCGACTACTATGATATCGACCCCGATCTCGCAGTCGATGTCAACCAACGTATGCAGGAGTTCGAAGCACTCATTGAGCGCACGCACAAGGCTGGCATGAAGGTCATCATCGACTTTGTGCCCAACCATGTGGCTCGTCAGTATCACTCCATCTGCAAACCTGACGGTGTGAAGGATCTTGGTCAGGACGATGATCCCGCTCAGGGCTTCTCGCCACAGAATAATTTCTACTATTGCCCAGGTCAGCGCTTCACCCCTTATTTCGACCTCTATCACGGTGAGGCGGAACCCTATTTCGAAGAGCCTGCCAAGGCCACGGGCAATGACTGTTTCCACAATGCTCCGGGCATGAACGACTGGTACGAGACGGTGAAACTCAACTACGGTCTCGACTACTATGCTGGACGTGTGGGTCACTTTACTCCTATCCCCGATACCTGGGGCAAGATGACGGATATCCTGCTCTTCTGGGCTCGTAAGGGGGTCGATGGCTTCCGCTGTGATATGGCAGAGATGGTGCCTGCCGAGTTCTGGCACTGGGCTACGGATAAGGTGAAGTATGTCCACCCCGACATCATCTTCATCGGTGAGGTCTATAACCCCGCAGAATACCGTAACTACCTGTCAGCAGGCTTTGATTACCTCTATGACAAAGTGGGGATGTACGACACGGTGCGCGAGGTGATGCGTGGCTGTCAGTCGACGCATGCTATTACAGGTGCCTGGCAGCAGACGGATGATATCCGCGACCACATGCTCTATTTCCTCGAGAACCACGACGAGCAGCGCATTGCCAGCTCTTTCTTCGCCGCTAATGCCCGCAAGGGTGTGCCTGGTCTCGTGGTCTCAGCCCTTCTCCAGCAGAATCCTCTTATGATCTACGCAGGTCAGGAGTATGGGGAGCCGGGTATGGATTGTGAGGGCTTCAGTGGCCATGACGGTCGTACCACCATCTTCGATTACTGGAGTGTCGACACCCTCGTGCGTGCTGCCTCTCGCAAGCTCACGAAGGACGAGAAAGCACTTAAGGAGATGTATGACAAGATTATCGCGATAGCCACCACCGAGAAGGCTGTGGTTCAGGGTGTCTCGTTCGACCTCATGTATGTCAACGGCGATACTCACCAGCAGTATGCTTTCCTCCGCAAGGCAGGCTCAGAGGTACTGCTCGTGGTGGCCAATTTCAGTGAGCAGCCCGCCACGATGGAAGTTACCATCCCTGCCCATGCCTTCGACTATCTGAAACTCAAGGAGAAGAAAGGCACAGCCTTTACCGACCTGCTCAGTGGCCGAGAGTTCAAACGTCCTCTCCTGCGCGATGGGGCTGTTACTGTCGACCTCGATCCTCTGGGATCAGTAGTTCTGAAATTCAAAGCTTAGGAGTAATGGCTGACTATATCTTAAACGAGCACAATAAAGAGGAGTTCCCCCCAGCCCATACGGCGGAGCATCTGCTCAATCAGACAATGATCCGACTCTTTGGCTGTGAGCGCTCTTACAATGCACACATCGAGCGTAAGAAGAGCAAGATGAGTTTCCACCTCGATCACAAACCCTCGCGCCAGGAAGAGAAGGAGATAGAGCGCCGTATGCAGGAACTGATTGATGAGGATCTGCCTGTCACCTTCGAGTTCGTGTCGCGCGACGAGCTACCTGAGGAGGTTGATCCCAGCCGTTTGCCTGAAGATGCTTCCGACACTATCCGCCTTGTACGTATCGGTGATTACGACGTCTGTCCATGTATAGGCCGTCATGTCCGCAGCACTTCCCAAATAGGGCGCTTCGAGATGCTCGGAACCAACTGGGATGAGCATGAGCGCTCGTTCCGGGTTCGCTTCAAGATTGTCTGAAATGGTTTGAATCAACAATAAATCCCGCCGATTGGCGGGATTTATTATTCTTGCTTGTTGAGGGCGATCTTCATGAAGACCGGGTAGTGGTCTGAGTAGCTTAGCTCGCGCTTGTAGTAGGTAAGTCCCTCCATGCCCTTGTCATGGAAGATGTAGTCGATACGGACAGCCTTCTTGCCTCGGAAGGTGTACATGAAACCGCTGCCGCACTCCGTGAAGCCATCAACCTTGTCGCCCAGCATGGTATTATAGACATACGAGTAGGGCACATCATTGAAGTCGCCGCATACAATGATAGGAGCCTCACACGCACGCATGTCCATTGCAAGGACATTGGCTTGTCCTGAACGGGCAATCATGCCTACAGTATAGTTGCCGTAGAGGGCACGAGTTAGGGCATTACCCTCGACCTCCAATCCACGCGCTTCAATTTTTGCAGCACGGTAAAGGGTACCGTTGATACCTGTTGTCTCAAGGTGGGCATTATACACACGGATAATCTGGCCGTTCACATCGATTTCTGCCCACATGGCACTGTTGTTGGTCATCTCGAAATTGAGATTCTTGAAGTTCTTGATGGGGAAGCGGCTGTAGATGACCATGTCGCTCTCACCAACGACCATATAGGGGAAATAGTCTTTATACGAATCAGAATTCTTCTTATCGCCACTATGATCATTATACTCCTGGAAGCAGACGATGTCAACCTTCTGCTTCTTCATCTCCGAGAGGATGTCCTGAGCGATGAAGCCTGATGTCTCACGGCTGAACATGGCCACGTTGTAAGAGGCAATCTTAATGCCAGGCTGCTTTTCTGCTTCCTCATCGAGCGATCCAAACTGATAGAGGGTGCCGATGTAAGGGATACAGCAGAGCAGGGTGATAAAGGGGATGAGAGCCCAGTGCCAGCGCCGCATGATGAGCCAGTAGATGAGGAAGATGACATTGCCAATGATGAGCACTGGCAGTGCATAGACAAGCATGGCGCGGGCGGTGTTGCCTGCAGGTTGAACTTCACCACCGAAGAGACCTGTGAACGTGAAGATCATCAGGAGTACGGTGATAATGAGGATGGTGAACGAGAAGTATTTCTGTACAGCAAGTTTACCCATAATTCGTAAGTTTTATAAAGGGGGTTCGTTGATTATTCATCAAGATATTTCCGCACCATTTCGATGAGGTTCTCCACCTTGAATGGCTTGGCCATAAACTGATCACAGCCAGCATTCTTGGCATCACGGATGTTCTCCTCGAAAGCATAGGCGCTGAGAGCCACCACAGGCGTGTCGCACACCTCCTTGATGATGCGCGTTGCGTCGAGACCATTCATCTCGGGCATACGGATATCCATCAGGATGAGGTCGGGCTTCTCTTCTTCGTTGATGGTAACAGCCTCGATGCCGTTGTGGGCACGCAGCAGACGGTAGCGCTTCTGCAGCACGATCTTTACCAGTTCATAGTTGCTGTCCTCATCTTCGGCCACGAGGATGGTCTTCTTATCAGCCACATCAGGACGCCCGCTGACACGGATAGTGCGCACATTGGTAGTGGTAGTCTTGTTCTGATCGCGACCACCTATTGAACCTTCGAAGGGGAAGGTAAAGGTGAAGGTGGAACCCTTTCCGACAGTCGACTCTACAGCAATCTTTCCTCCGAGTTTCTCGACGATGATCTTACAAAGAGGTAGTCCCAGTCCGTAGCCATTGTTGGAGGTCTCTGCATCGCGCGACATATAGGTGTCGAAGATGTGCTCGAGATCGCCCGGGGCAATACCCGAGCCTGTATCAGTGACAAAGAACTCGATATTGGTACCGTCGTCTATCAGACGGTAGCCGTAGGTGATGCTGCCATTGGACGTATGCTTGAGTGAATTGCTGATCAGATTAGAGAATACCTGTGTCAGACGGTTGGCGTCAGTATTGAAGACAACTGCCATCGTTGGCTTGTTCCAGATGAGCTTCAATGTATCTGGACAACGGAACTTGAAGATGTTCTTAATGCTGTCACAGAGTTCGTTAAGGTCGGTATGGCTCTTCTTCATCACAATCTCGCCCGACTCTACACGTGAGAGGTCGAGAATCTCATTGACCAGATTCATCAGGCGGTTGTTGTTGCTCTCGATGATCTCGAAGAACTTCATACGGTCTTCCTGCGAGTCTGTCTCTACAATGACGCGCGAGAAACCTTCGATGGCGTTGAGTGGTGTGCGTATTTCATGACTCATGTTGGCGAGGAAGAGAGACTTCATCTTGCTGGCTTTCTCAGCATTCTTAGCCTTCTCCTCGTATTCCTTCAGTTTCTTGTTGGCTATATCCAACTGCTCCTGTGCGAGCAACAGGCGCCGATTAGCGTCTGCAAATTTCTGAAGCAATATCTCTTTCTCGTCTTTTTCCATTATGATTCGTCAAAAACGCATATTCGTGGCAAAGGTACGAATAAAAAATAGAACAAAAGAATTTTTTAATGTTTTTTTTAACTTCTTCTTGCTTTTTCCCATGCTCCGCTCTTTCCATGGGTACGCAAATAGGCCATTCCACGGAATACGTTGATGTTCATGAATACAAAGTAGTAGGCCGTATAGAGCAACTTGTTCTTGTGCCCCTGACGGTCGAGCCACCACCCAGCAAATGCCATCAGATAGAACAGCAGCTGCAGTATGAACATGACAGTGTAGAATGCTTCTGCGCCAAGCAAAATCAATAATCCATTGACAACCAATAAGATAATCAATGCTATTGGAGTAATGCTCCAGCGGAGCACGCGATGACTGATATACTGGAAAGCCACGAGGGGTTGGTGCAGAGGATTGAGCATGCTGCGCAACCACCAGATGCTCTGCAGACCACCTGCAGCGATGCGGCGCTTACGCTTCGACTCCTCGAAAATGTTAGCTGAGCCGTATTCGAGGGCATAGGCATCAGGTGTATAGGCGATGCGCTTGCCAGCCTGTACAATATACATTGACATCATGAAATCATCAAGCAGCGCCTCGTCGGGCACTTCCTGCACAAGGGTAGGGTCGATGGCATAGAGCTCTCCAGCAGCCCCCATGGCGGAGTAAAGCTCGCTGTCCCATTTTTTCAAAGTGCTCTCATAACGCCAGTAGAGGCCTTCGCCCTCAGCGGCCATCTCACCTTCTTTACGGGCTGCCACACGCTTCTCACCTGACACACAGCCCACGGTTGGATCCATGAACAGACGTGCAATTTCGCGCATGGCATCGGGATTGATCATCGTGTTGGCATCTGTAAAAGCCACGTAGCGGGTCTTCAGTTCCTGCAGACCGTGCTTGAGGGCTGCGGTCTTGCCTCTGCGCTCGGGCGAGAAGACGATATCAACCTCCGGATAGGCCTTCAACAGTTCGTTGGTGCGGTCGTTGCTGCCGTCGGTGACCCACATGATGCGGAACTTGTTGCGGGGATAGTCAAGAGCCAGCGTGTTCTCCATCTTATCTGCAACGACGTCTTCCTCATTATAGGCACAGATCATCAGTGTGATGGTGGGAAGATCCTCGTCAGCCGGGAGAACGGTCTTCTGGGGTTTCCCCTTGAAGAGCCGTTTCAACCGGATGATGAAGTACAACAGTATTCCGTAACCGATGTAGGTGTAGAACACGATGAGCAACATGGCCCAGAACAGGATTTTCAGTGTCAGCATAGTCTTTTTTCTGAGAGGTTACTTCGTTTCAATCTCTTCCTGCATGTCGATAAACTGCCTGTCGGCATCATAGAATTCGTATTGCAGAAAGGCTAATTTCTGCGAGGAGATGATACGCACACCGAGGCCGTACTTCATCTGCCACTGAAGCTTCAAACTGAAGATTCCCTGGTTGATGTAGGCAGCGACATAGGGGTGTACGTGCAGGTAGAACTTGCGGATTCCGATCTTGTTGACGAGGGTGTCAATCTTACTCTCCAGAGTATCCGTAAAGAGGAAACTCGACTTGATGGTTCCTTTACCGAAACAGGTGGGGCAGGTCTCTTCGACATTAACGCTCATGGCTGGTCTGACGCGCTGACGGGTGATCTGCATCAGTCCGAACTTCGACAGCGGCAGGATATTATGCTTGGCGCGGTCCTTCTGCATGTTCTTGCACATGCGCTCATAAAGCATCTGGCGGTCTTCGGGTAGCTTCATGTCAATGAAGTCTACGATGATGATGCCTCCCATGTCGCGAAGTCGCAACTGTCGGGCCAGCTCGTCGGCTGCTCCGAGGTTTGTCTCCAGAGCATTGGCTTCCTGACCGTTTTCCTTCTTGATTCGCGTACCGCTGTTCACGTCTACCACATGCATCGCTTCTGTCGTCTCGATAATGAGATAGGCTCCGTGCTTGTAGTTGACGGTCTTGCCGAAACCCGATTTCAGCTGTTTGGTCACATCGTAGTTGTCGAAGATAGGCACCGTCCCGTGATAGAGTTTCACGATGTCCTTCTTCTCTGGTGCAATCATCCCGAGGTAGTTCCTGATGTCCTCATAAATACCGCTGTCGTTGACGTGAATGCCGTCATAGGTAGGATTGAACAGATCACGAAGCAAGGCTACAGTGCGGCTTTCCTCCTCAAAGCATATCTGTGGGCGCTCGGTGGTTTTCTGTACCTTCGTGATGCAATCCTCCCAGCGTTTCAAAAGAATCTTCATCTCGGCATCAAGCTCTGCTGCACGCTTGCCTTCAGCCACCGTACGTACGATGACACCGAAGTTCTTGGGCTTGATGCTCTGGATGAGTTGTTTCAGTCGGCTGCGCTCTTCGCCGCGCTTGATTTTCGTGGAAACGGAAACGCTGTCTTCAAAGGGTATCAGCACCAGGTATCGGCCTGCGAAGCTGAGTTCGCATGTCAGGCGCGGACCTTTCGTGTTGATAGGCTCTTTGATAATCTGTACGAGCACTTCCTGTCCCACCTTGAGGGTGGTGGCGATGCTGCCGTCTTTCTTGAGTTCGGGCTGGATGTGAGCTTTCTGAATAGGGTAGAGCTTCTTGCGGTCGCTCACGACCTGTTTCAGGTATTTATCGTAAGAGTTGAATTGAGCCCCCAGGTCGAGAAAATGCAGAAAGGCCACGCGTTCGGCTCCGACATCAACGAAACAAGCGTTGAGGCCAGGCATCAGCTTTTTCACTTTCGCCACATAAATGTTGCCTACCGAGAACGATGCCGTGCGCTGCTCTTGCTGGTATTCCACCAGCTGCTTGTCTTCGAGCAGGGCAATGGAGATGTCCTTCGGCTGCACATCGATGATAACTTCACTTGTCATTGTCTTTTTGCTTACTTTGACGGGGGTCGTCGTTAAAACTCGAAAGGGTGTGCTGCTATCCTTGAGGGGATTAGCGAGCACACTCCTTTCATTTCTTTCTCTGAGTCACAGAGGGGCAAGGCTTACTTGCTCTTATGACGATTCTTGCGCAGTCTCTTCTTGCGCTTGTGAGTAGCCATCTTGTGGCCCTTCTTCTTTTTTCCGTTTGGCATAATTCTAGAATTTTATTAAAATGTTGATTACTTCATTTTCTCGATAAAGCTCTTGGCCGGCTTGAATGAGGGGAAGTCGTGAGCGTCGATAACCAGCGTCACATTCTTCGAGATATTGCGGGCGGTCTTCTTTGCACGGTGCTTGACAACGAACGTGCCGAAGCCACGAAGATATACATTCTCCTTATTCTCAGCAAGACTCACGCGGATTTCTTCCATGAATGCCTCTACAGTCATGGCGACATCTTTCTTGGCTACACCTGTCTGCTCGGCAATTTTGTTGATGATTTCTGCTTTTGTCATTTCTCTTTTGCTTATATATTAATAATGTGAAAACTCGAATTTCTTCGATTTCGGGTTGCAAAGTTACTAATTTTCAGCTGATTACCGAAATATTTCCCGATTTTTTTTCAAAAAAAGATGATTTTCGCCTCACTTTGCCTCCTTTTTTGTATCTTTGCACCATAAAAAGAAGTATTAATGACCCTTAACAACCCAAAATTATGGCAACAGTTGACGACAAGAAAGTGATATTCTCGATGGTGGGAGTGAGCAAGACCATTCAGCAGAATCAGAAGCAGGTGCTCAAGAACATCTACCTCAGTTTCTTTTATGGTGCGAAAATAGGTATCATCGGTTTGAATGGTGCAGGTAAGTCTACCCTGATGAAGATTATCGCCGGACTCGACCAGCAGTATCAGGGCAACGTCGTTTGGAGCCCAGGCTACACCGTAGGCTATCTGCCTCAGGATCCCCCGCTCAACGAAGAGAAGACAGTGAAAGAGAATGTGATGGAGGGCGTACAGCATGTGTACGACGCTTTGGCAGAATATGATGACATCAACGTGAAGTTCGGTCTGCCCGAGTATTATGAGGATCCCGACAAGATGGACAAGCTGATGGCACGACAGGCAGAGCTGCAGGATGTCATTGACTCCACCGATGCCTGGAATATGGATTCAAAACTTGATCGTGCGATGGCGGCACTGAACTGCCCGCCGGGTGACTGGAGTGTCAAGAATCTCTCTGGAGGTGAGCGTCGCCGTGTGGCTTTGTGCCGCCTGCTGCTTCAGAAGCCTGACGTGCTGTTGCTCGATGAGCCTACCAACCACCTTGATGCAGAGTCAATCGACTGGCTCGAGCAGCACCTGCAGCAGTATGAGGGAACGGTGATTGCCGTCACCCACGACCGATATTTCCTTGACGATGTGGCTGAGTGGATTCTCGAGCTCGATCGTGGTGAAGGTATTCCCTGGAAGGGTAACTACTCATCATGGCTTGAGCAGAAGTCTCAGCGCCTGGCTTTGGAGGAGAAGACTGCCTCAAAGCGTCGTAAGACCCTCGAGCGCGAGTTGGAGTGGGTACGCATGGCTCCCAAAGCCCGACATGCCAAGGGAAAGGCCCGTCTGAACTCATACGACAAGATGCTTAATGAGGAACAGAAACAGAAGGAGGAGAAGCTTGAGATCTTCATCCCCAACGGTCCACGTCTGGGCAATAAGGTCATTGTGGCAGAACATGTTGCCAAGTCCTATCCGGAGAAGGAATTGTTCAAGGATCTGAACTTTATCCTGCCGCCTAACGGAATCGTGGGTGTAATCGGCCCTAATGGTGCAGGTAAGACCACTTTGTTCCGCCTGATTATGGGTTTGGAACAGGCTGATGCTGGTTCGTTCGATGTGGGTGAGACTGTGAAACTCTCATACGTCGATCAGCAGCATAAGGACATTGATCCCGAGAAGACCGTCTATCAGGTGGTGTCTCAGGGTAATGAGACCATCCGTATGGGAGGCAAGGATGTCAATGTCCGTGCCTATCTCTCACGTTTCAACTTCAGCGGTGCCGATCAGGAGAAGAAGTGCGGCGTACTCTCAGGTGGTGAGCGCAACCGTCTCCATCTGGCCATCGCCTTGAAACAGGAGGGCAATGTGTTGTTGCTCGACGAGCCGACGAATGATATCGATGTCAACACCCTGCGCGCTTTGGAAGAGGGTCTTGAGGCTTTTGCCGGCTGTGCTGTGATCATCAGCCACGACCGCTGGTTCCTCGATCGTATCTGTACCCATATCCTGGCTTTCGAGGGTGAGGGCAACGTATTCTACTTCGAAGGCAACTATTCAGAATATGAGTCCAACAAGGCTCAGCGACTGGGATTAGATGAACCCAAACGAGCCCGTTACCGCAAACTGATGGAGGAGTAGGGTGATGAACAGACTGGCGGTACTTCTTGCAGGAGGGCTCTTCCTCACTTCTTGTTTCGGAGGGAAGCAGGAGGCGACGGAGGCAGAGCTGTCGGCTTTCGGTCCCTATGTCAATCATCTCGACTCAACCCTTCAGGGCAAGTGGTTCACACGTATGGGTGTCTCTGCCGATGCAGATTCCATGCTCTCCTATCTGCGTCACGAATTGCCCCGCAATGGTCTCGACACAACGGCATTCTTCATTCCCCAGATAGCCGAGGATCTCCACATCATTCACACACTCGCCTTCGATTCGTTGGGACAGAGCATCAACGAGGTGCTGACACGTCTCGATCATAACCTCTCGAAGGCCTACGTGGAATATTCCACCGGACAGCGTTATGGCTTCATGCGCCCCGACAAAGTACTCAACCGTCTGCAGACAAAGCCCGATGGCAGCTATGTGCAATTGTTCGACCACGAGGTAAAGAAACCCGACTATGCTGAGGCAGAACAACAGATGGCATCCGATAGTCGCATGGAATATCTGTTAGGCTCGCAGCCTGCTGGCGATATATACCAGAAGTTGCGTGACAAGCTGGAACAGACCACCGACACGGCAGAACGCAGGAAACTGGCCATCAATATGGAGCGTTGCCGCTGGCAACTGGCAAAGCCTGATGGCAGCAACAACCATCGCCAGGTGCTGGTCAACATTCCTGCCCAACAGCTCTGGGCTGTCGGAGGCGACTCTGTGCTCAATATGCGTATCTGCTGTGGTGCCTATACGACGAGGACCCCGCTGCTCAGCAGCACCATCAGCTATCTGCAGGTCAACCCCGACTGGATCATCCCCCAGAAGATAGTCGAGTCCGACATCACTCGTCATGCCGGCGACTCGTCTTACTTCGCGCGCAATCATTATTATATAATAGAGCGCAGCACAGGCGACACGCTTCGTGCGGCCAAAGTCAGTGCCGCTCAGTTGCGTACCGGCCGTCTGCGCGTCGGACAGAAGGGTGGGGCAGGTAACTCCCTCGGGCGCATCGTGTTCCGCTTCCCCAATAACTTCGCGGTCTACCTTCATGATACAAATAATCGGGGAGCCTTCAAGCGGGAGCGCCGCACCCTTTCACATGGTTGTGTCCGGGTGCAGAAACCCTTTGATCTGGCTTGTTTCCTGCTGCCCGAGGCCGATCAGTGGATGAAGGACCGCCTGCGTATCTCTATGGATATTCCCCCTGAATCCGAACGCGGCAACGACTGGCTGAAGGAGCATCAGGATGCTCCCCGCCCGTTCCGCTTGATGACCTACTCCGATGTAGTACCTAAGGTACCGGTCTATATCCTTTATTTCACGGCTTTCCCAAATCCGACGACAGGCACCGTAGAGTTCTGGCCCGATCTCTACGACTATGATCGTGCTGTCAGTCGCGAACTCCAAGCCTTCCTTTTGAAAAGATAACCCCTTTATGACAATAACCAATATGAAGAAACTGATGTTTTTCGCCTTGTTGCTCCTGAGTGTAGGATCACAGGCACAGACTGCAAGACAATTCACGCTTGACCTGACTGCTGACGGCAAAGCCCAGATGGTGTGCTATCTGCCTGAGACGCCTTCAGGCAAAGCTATTGTGGGTGTACCCGGTGGTGGCTACTCCATGTTATCGAATACCCATGAGGGTACGTTAGCCTCTGATTGGATGAATCAGCAGGGCATCGCCTATTTCGTGGTGAATTATCGGTTGCCTCAGGGTGACCGCACGAAACCGATGGGTGATGTGATGCAGGGCATCCGCATTGTGCGCGACTCTGCTCAGGTGTGGGGCATCAATCCTCACGATGTGGGTATCATGGGATTCTCGGCTGGCGGTCACCTGGCATCTGTTATCTCTACCCATGCCGACTTCGATGTGCGTCCCGATTTCTCAATACTCTTCTATCCCGTCATCTCGATGGTGCCTGAGGTGTCGCACAAATGGTCGTGCCTTAACTTCCTGGGCGAGGAGGGACTGAAGGATCCTGAACTCGTGCGTGACTTCTCTACGATGAATGCCGTTCGCAGTCATCTTACTCCTCCAGCTCTGATTATCTCGGCCAGTGATGACCGACTGGTACCCTTTGTCACCAACGGACTGGAGTATTACAAGGCTATGCGCAATGCTGGTAACGAATGTTCGATGCTGGTTTATCCCACAGGCGATCACGGATTCGGATTTGGCACTTGGTTCAAGTATCACGACCAGTTGCTGATGGAGATAGCTACTTGGCTGAAAGCCCGTCAGGCACCAAAGTCTGATGCTGTCCGCGTGGCATGTATCGGCAACAGCATCACCGACGGTCATGGTATCGATATGCGTTCTGCCTATGGTTATCCTGCCTTGCTGCAGAAGCGGTTGGGAGACAACTACTGGGTGAAGAATTTCGGTGTGAGTGCCCGTACGATGCTCAACAAGGGCGATTATCCCTATATGAACGAGGTGGCCTGGAAAGACGCCCTCGCCTTTAAGCCAGATGTCGTGGTGATCAAGTTAGGAACTAACGACTCGAAGGGGCATAACTGGCAATACGGTGCTGAGTTCCGTCAGGATCTGGAGCAGATGATTACTGCGCTGCAGGCTGCGTCGGTGAAGCCGCAGATCTATCTCTGTACCCCCATCAAGGCAGAGAAGACGACGTGGGATATCAACGACTCGATTATCGTGAACCAGATTATCCCCATCCAGCAGCAGGTGGCTAAGAAGTTCGGTCTGAAAGTCATCGATCTTCACTCGCTCTTCGAGGGTGGTGAGGCGCTGATGCTGACAGATGGAATCCACCCCAACGGGAAAGGTGCCGAGCGACTGGCTGAGATCATCTCAGAGAAGATTAAATAACAGGTTATGGCCAAAAAGATAAAAGACAAGAAAAGAGATAGTATAGACTTCGGAAAGTCGAGGATTGATCCGCTGTTTAACAGCATCTTCTATCCTACGTTGTTATCAATGGTGTTTGCGTCATTCTTTACTGTCGCAGACGGTATTTTCGTAGGACAGGGTGTGGGCAGCAATGCGCTGGCGGCTATCAATATCGTCTCGCCATTGTTCTTGATCACAACGGGTATTGCACTGATGTTCGGTGTAGGAGTGTCGGTTGTGGCAAGCATCCATCTGGCACAGAACAACAGCAAGGCCGCAAATTTCAATATCACCCAGGCCTTCTATGTGGCTACGCTGCTGATGACCATTATTTCCATTGCTGTTTATTTCTTCCGTATACCGTTCTTACGGCTTTTGGGGAGCAGTGATGCCCTGTTGCCATTATGTGAGGACTATCTTCTCACCATTCTTCCTGGCTGTATCTGCATCATTATCCAGATGATTGGCACCTTCGTCATCCGACTTGACGGATCGCCAAAGTTTGCTGCTTCATTGGAGATATTTCCAGGCTTGTTGAACATCTTCCTCGACTGGCTGTTTGTATTTCCGATGCAGATGGGTATTGCCGGTAGTGGTATCGCTTCATCAATCAGCTGTGCCGCTGCCGCTGCAATGGTCGTCTGGTATATGTTCTTCCGTTCTCAGACCGTCAAGATCTGCCGACTGAAAATCAGTCAGACCAGCTTCTATCTCACAGCACGCAATGTAGGCTATATGGTTCGCAGCGGCTTCTCCTCTATGCTGGGAGAACTGGCAATGTCCATGATGTTGCTCACTGGCAACTACGTCTTTATACGAGAGTTGGGCGAGGATGGTGTGGCTGCCTTCAGTGTGGCCTGCTATCTTTATCCTATCGTGTTCATGATCAACAATGCGGTAGCAGAGTCTGCCCAGCCTATCATCAGTTTCAATCATGGCGCAGGCAATAGATACCGTGTGAAGAGAGCTTTCAGGGTTAGTCTCAGTACCGCTACCATCTGTGGCGTATTGTCAACAACGTTTCTCACATTGGGAGCCAAACCGCTTGTCGGCCTGTTCCTGCAAGCTGGCACCAGAGCCTATGAGATCGCTATAGCTGGTCTCCCGTTGTTCGCTTATTCTGCCATTTTCTTTGCCATGAATATTGCCATCATCGGCTATTATCAAGCCACAGAGCAGAACACTCGCGCCACGCTGTGTATGCTGTTCCGAGGTCTGATATTCCTGGTTCCGGCATTTATCCTGATGCCTATGTTCATCTCCCCACAAGGCATGTGGCTCGCCGTTCCCGTCACAGAATGCATGACGCTGGGAGTGATACTGTTGACAAATAAGGGCATCCTAAGTCGTTAAAAATAATAGTACTCGAATGAAGCATATTCTTACTACTCTTCTGCTCAGCCTCCTGACAGTAGGAGCGCAGGCACAACAGAACCCTCGTCTGGAGCGTTGCGGCAATAGCACTGCAAGGATTGTTGCCAACGGCAAGCCCATGCTGATGATTGGTGGAGAGCTGGGCAACTCGTCTGCCTCGACGCCAGACGATGTGAAACGCACTTTTTCGCATCTCCACCAGATGGGACTCAACACCGTACTTGTTCCCCTGTCATGGGAATTGATTGAACCTCAAGAAGGAGCATTCGATATGAGTTCACTCGACACCATCCTGAACGAGGCAAGGCTCAACGAATTGAAAGTCGTACTGTTGTGGTTTGGCGCATGGAAGAACTCGATGAGTTGCTATGCGCCCGAGTGGTTCAAGCGCGACTTGAAGCGATTCTCGCGAGCCCATACACCAGAAGGCAAACCTGTAGAGGAGGCTTCTTCTCTCAGCAAGAATGTGCTGGAGGCAGACAAGCGTGCCTTCTGTCGCATCATGCAGCATCTGCGCGATCATGATGCCCAAGAGCAGACGGTCATTATGGTGCAGGTAGAGAATGAGATTGGTATGATTGAGGTGCCTCGTGACTATTCGGCTGATGCTACACGGATGTACCAAAGTGCTGTGCCACAACAACTGACCGACTATCTGAAGAAGTATCAGAAGTCGCTGCACCCCTATCTGAAGGAGAAGCTGCAGCCCAAGGCTCAAGCTGGTGCCAACTGGCCTCAGTTGTTTGGTGATGACATCTATACCGAGGAGATTTTCCAGACGTGGACTTATGCGACCTACGTGGAGCAGATAGCCAAGGCAGGACGAGAAATCTATAACCTGCCGATGTACGTCAATGTGGCCCTCAACAGCCGTGATCGCAAGCCAGGCCAATATCCCTCAGGCGGTCCTTTGGCTCATCTCATAGATCTCTGGCATTGCGGCGCACCTTCCATCGACGTGCTTGGCGTTGACATCTACGACAAGGGCATCAAGTCGTGGCTGTCGAAATACCACCTTCCCAACAATCCGCTCTTCGTTCCTGAGATACGATTGGACGACAAGGATGCGATGTATGCCCTCTACGCCTTCGGGCATCATGGGGCTATGGGATTCTGCCCGTTCAGCATCGAGGATTATCCCCTCACTACGGCTACCAATGCCAACGACTGGAAGCAGATGGACCTCTCGCAGGATGACCAGCTCAACGCCTTCTCTACCGTCGGCTCATCACGATCACCACTTGTCGCGTCCTACCGGTTGTTGCGTCAGGCAGAACCATTGATCCTTGAGCGGCAGGGCACCAAAGACATGGATGCCGTACTTCTCGACAACGAACAACGAGAGGCCGAAATCGTCACCCCCGATGGTATCCGACTCACCGTCAAGCACAGTTACACCCTTGGATGGGAACCAGGTGCCAAGGATGCAGTGTGGCCTGAGACGGCCTGCATCATCCTCCGTCTCGCTAAAGAGGATTATCTGGTCATCGGCAGTGGAGTGGTTGTCACTTTTTCTCCCGCAGAATCGTCAGCCACATGGCAGAAAGGCGACAAGCGCATCGGACTGGCAAAGTGCGAGGAGGTGGAGATTGTTGATGGCCGACAGCAAATTGTCCGCCACCTCAATGGCGACCAGACGCATCAAGGCCGACACATCCGCATACCTGTAGGCGCATTCCAGATACAGCATTTCAAATTATATCGATACTGAGTCAATACTCACTTCAAGCTCTTACTTGCTGCCAGGCCTGCCAGGCGACCATTAACCACGATGTCGGCCACACCATTTCCACCAAGACGGTTCGCACCATGCAGTCCGCCTGTCACTTCGCCAGCGGCAAAGAGCCCTTCGATAGGCGTGCCGTCGGCTGTCACCTGATCCACTTGATGATCCTTCACCACCACCTTGACGACGATGGTTCCGCTACGTCCCTCACCAGTGCCCATCCACTCACCGTCTTGCAATTCTTGCTCTACAGGTTCCACACCGCCGTTGTCATCATTCGAACACGCAGTCAAAGTCATGATAGCCATCATAGCGACTACCGCAATTCTCAAAAGCCTCATATATTAATTCGTTATCATTTCGTTGGTTTGAGGGGAAATGCTTGTCTTTGTAATCAACACTTCCCGGTGGAGGTTTTAGAAGAACATCATCGGCAGAGAATTCTTCCGTTTCTGGGAGAGCTCGTTCTTCATTTGTCTGATAGCGGTTTTGAAGAAGAATTCTATCAGGTATTCGTCTGAACCTTCTGTCCTGATCTGTTTCAAGGCGGAGATGTACTCGGAACGGTCCTTGAGTTCGATAATCAACAATGGATGACCTGCCCTGAGGAGGATGAAGTTAGAGAGCAACCGACCCGTCCGGCCATTCCCGTCGCGGAACGGATGCAGATACTCATAATACCCATGCCATTTCGCAGCGACTATCAAGGGATGCTGTCCGTTGCTGATGGCCTTCTCCGTTGAAGTCATCAGCGAAGGCACGCGGGCTATCAATGTCTCGTGATCGCCAAACACGGTGTCGCCCGCAGCCATGTCTTCCGTCGTATATTCTCCTGCAATGGATCCTGGTGCCCGATAAGCAAGCGTATGCTCTGTCACTAGACGGTTCACCTCTTTCAACAGAGTCTCGTCAAACGGATGTTCCAGTTGACTAACCATATAGTCGAAAGCCCTGAAATGATCGGCCATTTCGTTACACTCCAGTAACGACCGCCCTACAGGAATCATAGCCATGCCCTGTTCGCGGAGAATCCGGGTATCATCAACGGTAAATGAGTTTCCCTCGATGGCGCAAGAATGTGCAGAGAACAGAATCTCATTGTATTCCATCCACTGTTCGCGGCTCATCCTATCAGCGATATTCTCCTGATAGTTGGCTCTGATGCGTTCGTATTCTTCTATCTCTTTCTCGAACATCGGCGACAAAGTTAAGCATTATTTTGTAATACTCCAAACTTTTTGGTGTTTTTATTCATCCCTTTCTGAGTTTAATTATATTTTGTACTATCAATCCTATAAATCTTGTTAAATATCTGCTATTCAAGTATAAATTATGTTTATCGGTCTAGTTTCTTCTAAC
>ONKL01000057.1 GCA_900318395.1 uncultured Prevotella sp. | reverse complement strand
GCACATCTGCAACTTTATTAAGTTAACTAATGTATTGATTATCAGGCAGATAGTTAAACTTTGTAATAATTGGTTACCACCCAAATTGATGCAGAACCAATTTAGTTATGCGTAGTGGGGTCCTTTCTGGAGAAACCACAGCTGGTACTCTCGAACTTTCAGCATTCATTGAAGAGAATGTGGGTGTATTAAAAAAAGCTAACAACGCTATCTTTTTCCATTTTATGATTTCCATTTTATGGAAAAATAGTTATCTTTGCCAGCAAATTACGAAGAGAGTATGGCTAAGTCTAAATCATCCCTTTGTAGCCTGATGATGAGTATTAAGCAATTTGTGAAGGACTGGACGTTGCCTGTGGCTATCGCTGTGGGTACGATTGTCTATCTCACGTTTTATTTCGTTCCTCAGCTTGATACGGCGGGTGAAACGCTGGGGGCTGTTGTCGATACCATCTTCCCTATGATGGTGTTCTGCACGTTGTTTTCCACTTTCTGCCGTATTGATTTCCATCAGATGAAGCCCCATCGCTGGCATGTGGGTGTATTGCTGGCTCAGGTGTTGCTTGTAGCGCTTAATGTGTGGATTATCTTCTGTGTTGAGGCTAGTTTCGAACAAAAGATACTTTGGGAGAGCGTGCTTACCTGTATCATCGGCCCTGCGGCAACGGCAGCGCCTGTAGTGACGGCGAAGATTGGGGGTAACATCAACACGATGACGGCCTTCGTCGTGCTCTCCTCGTTTGCTTCGGCCTTGATGATTCCGACGGTGTTCCCCTTGCTCGAGCGTGGCAGTCACTTGACATTCTGGAGTGCCTTTATCATCATTCTTGAGAAATTGGCGATGGTGCTGATTGCCCCGCTGGCCCTTGGCTGGTATATGCAGCACTTTGCCAAGCGTGTATGCGCATGGATCGTCTCCATCCCCGACCTTTCGTTCTATCTCTGGGCCGTGCAGCTCAGCGTCACCTCAGGTGTCACTGTTCGTAATATCGTGCATAGCGAAGCCGGACTACCTGTATTGCTCATGATTGCCACGATGAGTCTCATCCTTTGTTTCGTTCTCTTCCTGGTGGGCCGCAGCATTGGCCGTCATTTGGGGGATGAGATAGATGGTGGACAGGCTTTGTTTCAGAAGAATACGGCCCTTAGTATCTGGGTGGCTTATACCTATCTTAATCCTGTCGCCTCTGTGGGCGCAGGTTGTTATGTGCTCTGGCAGAACATTATCAACAGCCTCGAACTGTGGGAATATCGCCGTAAGTCATCCATCGTTAGCTGAAGCTTCCATACGATTCACTGATAGAATCTGCTGATTCGTTGAAACTCGATTCGGCGGGTTTAAACGTAGCCTTTCGTCCAGCGTCAAATAGTCAGTTGCAACAACAGAGAAATTCAACAACATGTCTAACAATTTAAATGACGAAAGGAAATGAATATGAAACAGTTTATGATGACACTCGTGGCAGCACTCTTTATCAGTTCAGTTGCATTTGCTCACGACAAGGACGATAAGGACACCCGTAAGCAGGAGATGATCAAGCATCGTACAGAGCAGACCGTCAAGGATTATAACCTTAACGACGAGCAGGCCAAGCAGTTGCTCGAGCTCAACACCAAGTATGCCGATAAGATGCGCCGCCCCCATCATGGGCGTCATCACGGCCCTCATGGCATGAAGGGCAAGCGCCCGGAATCCCCGCATTGTGACGGAAAGTGTAAGTGCCCCGACGCTCCTAAGGGAGATAAAAAGGGTGAGCGTCCCGAGCCTCCCAAGGGTGACATGAAAGAGAAACGTGCAGAGATGCAAGAGACGATGAAGGCCTACGATGCAGAACTTCAGAAGATCATGACTCCTGAGCAGTACAACAATTACAAAGCTGACATGGCCAAACGCCATTCTCATCACAAGAAAGGCCCTCGTAAGGAATCAGATGCGAAGTAACCTTTAGTATGGCATTATGCAGAAGCCCCGCCAAAAAGTTGGCGGGGCTGATTGCTTTCTCTTTATTGGGCTCGTTTGGAGATGACGACGGATAGGAGCATCGACAGGACGAGTACGCCAAAGATGATGGCAAGGGAAATGGGTGTGGGAATCTCAATGTGAGGCATGTTAAGGTCGAAGCCTGCGAAATGCGCCAAGTCATTGACGTATTCGTTCATAGCCAGCAGCATCTTGATGCCTACGAAACTGAGGATGATGCCCAGTCCATACTTCAGATAGGTGAAATATTTGGCTACAGCGGCTAGGGCGAAATAGAGGGCTCGTAGACCGAGTATGGCGAAAATGTTTGACGTAAGTACGATAAACGGATCGCGCGATACGGAGAAGACTGCTGGGATGGAGTCGACGGCAAAGGCCACATCGGTGGTCTCGATGACCAACAGGGCAATGAAGAGCGGAGTGGCCATTCGGCGACCTTGCTCGACGATAAAGAAACGATCCTCGTGCATCTGGTCAGTCACGGGGAAGAAGCGTTTGAATAGCTTGACGAAGATGTTCTTCGAGGGATCGACACTCTCGTCGTCTTGATGACCAAACATCTTGAAACCCGTGTAGATAAGGAAGATGCCGAAGAGACCGAGAATCCACTCAAAACGCTGGATTATCGCCGTACCGGCAAAGATGAAGACACTACGCAGCACCAGTGCACCGAAGATGCCCCAGAAAAGTACCTCGTGCTGGTATTTGCGCTGGATACCGAAGAATGAGAAAAGCATGAGGAATACAAACAGGTTATCCATCGAGAGTGACTTCTCGATGAGATAACCTGCAAGAAATTCCATCGCCTTCTCGTGGGAATCGCCTGGATAGAAGAACTCGATGCCGACACAGAAGAGGAGAGACACGCCAATCCAGACGGCAGTCATCTTCAGGGCTTCGCTGACGCTGACTTCATGCTGACCTTGCTTGCCAAACGACTTCAAGTCGATCAGCAGCATGATGAACACCAGCACATAGAACAGAATCCAGACCCATAAAGGCAAACTGATCATCGCGTCTTATTTCTTAATCTTATAGATACGGAATGACTTGGGTGCAAGCTCGTCGCTGATGGTGGCAGCCTTCTTCCCGGCAGCAACGGCGATAGTGCCGGCCTTTGGGGTGATCTTCTCGGGCTCGTCAAGGGTGTTCTCGTCGTCCATACCGTTATGACAGAGGGTAATGGTCTGTGCCTCGCCGCCAGCCTTGATGCCCTGAAGGTTCAGGGTGACAGACTGTGGTGCATCGGAGGTGTTAACAACCTTGACGATGACCTCGCCCGTCTGCTTGTCGAAGACTGAAGAAGCGAAGAGACCGTCCTGACCAGGCTGGCCTGCTACAGGCTTCTTATTCATGGTGAGCGTGAGCACGTTGGTACCCTTGTTCATGGCGAAGAGCTGCTGCACATAGTAGCTGACAGTCTTGAACGAACGGAGATTGTCGAACCAGATGGCATCGGGGCGCCACTGCCAGCCCTCGACGTGGGCGAAGAGGGGAGCGTAGGTCGCCATGTGTACGATGTCGGCATTGCGCTCGATACCCGTCATGTGGGCTGCTTCTAATAAAGAGGTATAATAGTGGTTCCACTTGTGGTTGTTGCTACCATGGCATGCATATTCTCCGGCAAATACCTTTGGTCCCTTGCGGTCGTAGGTGTCGTAGCGCAGACCATGGGAGAGGAACCACTCCTCATTACGGTAATAGTGCTCGTCATAGAGATCGACTTTGAGTTCCTTCATGCGGGGCTGCAGGAGGTCGAAGTCCCAGCCCTCAGAGTTAGGACCAGTGGTACCGATGAGTTTCAGATCAGGATACTTTGCACGCAGGGCATCAGAGAACTTCTTCAGACGGGCGGTGAACACTGGACCGAAGCCGCCATGGGCATCGTCGTAGTCCCACTGTTCATTACCCACACCAAGGAACTTCAGGTTGAAGGGTGCGGGATGTCCCATCTCGGCGCGCACCTTTCCCCATTTCGAATCGACGGGACCATTGGCAAACTCAACGAGGTCGAGGGCATCCTGGATGTAGCTGTCGAGTGAGTCGAGTGGTACATGGACACCTGGCTTAGTGGGGTCAGGGTTCTGGAACTGGCAGGAGAGGCCGCAGCTGATGACGGGCAGAGGCTCTGAACCAAAATCCTCACAGAGCTGGAAGAACTCGAAGAAGCCGAGGCCGTAGGTCTGGAAATAATCGGGATAGAAACGCTTATCGAAAGTATAGTGCCAGCGGTTCTCGTTGAGCTTTCTGTTCTCAACAGGACCTACGCTGTTCTTCCACTGGTAACGGCTGGCGAGGTCGACACCCTCCACAATACAACCGCCTGGGAAGCGGAACACGCCTGGGTGCAAGTCGTAGAGTGCCTGTGCCAGATCCTTGCGCATACCATTCTCACGACCTTTCCATGTGTCGGTAGGGAACAGTGAGATATGCTCGACATCGGTGGTGGTGATGGCATTGTCGCCACTCTTGCGGAGGAAAATGCGGAGAGCTGCTTTGGGCTCGGTACAGGGAGCCTTGATTTCGGCTGTATATTTCTTCCACTCCTTACCCTCGATATTGACATTGACTTTGGCGAAGCGCTGGTCTTCGTCCATAGTGTTGTTCTTCACAAAGCTTACCTCGAGCATGGATTTGCCGCCCTCAGGACAACGAGCCCAGACGGAGAATCGGTATGTGGCTCCTTCCTTCACGGCAACGCCGAAGAAACCTTCGTTCTCAAGACCTGTAAATTTGTCGCTATGGCCTGAATAGCCGAGACGTACATAGTGAGGATTGTTCTCGAAAGGACCGTCGGCCTTCAGTTCGAAGTTGCCATAGGCGCGCCAGCCCATCAGCGGCTGGTCGAACTCGAACGAACGGTTCTTGACCATCTCGGCATAGAGACCGCCATCGGCAGCATAGTTGATGTCTTCGAAGAAGATGCCGTACATTGTAGACTGTACAGGAGCTCCGAGTTTCTGAGTGTTCACGTCGAGGACGTGGTTTTGGGCTGAGGCCGTGAGGCCAAGAGCCAGCAGACAGCATGTCGCGATTTTTTTCATATTTAGTAGTTGTTAGTGAAATTGTGGGGACAAAAGTACATAAAAAAAACTAGATGAGGAAATATTCTTTCCAAAAATAACTTAATAGTAGGCAAAATGTTTGGAGTTTTAAAGGAAAACCCTTATCTTTGCAAAGAATTTCTAAGAGCCTATCGTAAAAGGGATCAAACATAAAACAAAATAATCGTTATGAATCAACAAACAGAACAGGGTAGCAAGGCCTACCTCATTTCAATTGTCATGGTCGCCGTGCTTGGCGGTCTGCTGTTCGGTTACGACACAGCCGTCATCTCTGGTGCCGAAAAGGGTCTACAGGCATATTTTATGGAAGCCAAGGATTTCGTGTATACCGATACCTGGCACGGTTTCACCTCTGCCTCTGCCCTCATCGGCTGTATCATCGGCTCGGCTCTCTCGGGTTTTCTCGCAACAAACTTTGGTCGTAAGAAGTCTCTGATTATTGCGGGATTGCTGTTCTTCGTTTCAGCTTTGGGCTCGATGGAACCGGAATTCATTTTCTTTAAACATGGTGAGCCTCTCTACTCCCTGCTCCTTGTATTCAATGTCTATCGCATCATCGGTGGTATCGGCGTAGGACTGGCTTCTGCTATCTGCCCGATGTATATCGGTGAGGTGGCACCGTCGAATATCCGAGGAATGCTCGTCAGCTGGAACCAGTTTGCCATTATCTTCGGTCAGTTGGTGGTCTACTTCGTGAACTTCTTCATTCTGGGTGACCATATCCAGCCGTTGGTTGAGGAAATGGGTAAGGGTATTGCTGCCATCACCCCTGCCGCACAGTGGACGGTGACGACGGGTTGGCGCTATATGTTCGGTAGTGAGGCTGTGCCTGCAGGCCTTTTCGCTCTGCTTATCTGTTTCGTGCCCGAGACACCTCGTTACCTCGTGAGCATCGGCGAGGATCAGAAGGCTGAGAGCATCCTGACTAAGATTAACGGAAAACTGGAGGCTCAGAAGATCCTGCGGGACATCAAGGACACGATGGTGGTGAAGACCGAGAAACTGATGACCTACGGTGCGCTGTGTATCTTCGTGGGTATCATGCTCTCTGTATTCCAGCAGGCTGTAGGAATCAACGCTGTACTCTATTACGCACCGCGTATCTTCGGTGATATGGGTATGGACGACCCAATGATGTTGACGGTATTCATGGGTATCGTCAATATCTCGTTCACACTGGTGGCTGTGTTCACCGTTGAGAAATTGGGTCGTAAACCGCTGCTGATCTGTGGATCGCTGGGTATGGCACTGGGTGCCTTCGGCGTAGCTTTGACCTTCGGAAATGATAGCCTGGCCATGGTGACCGCTGCCTCACTGTTGGTTTATTCGGCCTCGTTCATGTTCTCGTGGGGTCCAATCACCTGGGTGCTTATTGCCGAGATCTTCCCCAACACCATCCGTGGTGCTGCTGTTGCCATCGCAGTGGCCTTCCAGTGGATATCAAACTTCATCGTGAGCTCTACCTTCGTGCCGATGTTCAACATGCACCTGACGGAAGGTGATGACTTCGGTCACTGGTTCACTTATGGGCTCTATGGTATTATTTGTGTGATTGCCGCTCTGTTCGTATGGCGCCTCGTGCCCGAGACTAAGGGTAAGACGCTGGAGGATATGAGCAAACTTTGGAAAAAGAACTAATTTATATTATTACCATTATGAAAAAAATATTAGTAGCAGAAGACAATGACAGCAACTATATCTTGATGTCATACATCTTGAAGAAGTACTATGAGTTTGATCGTGCTAAAAACGGTCAGGAGGCTGTCGAGAAAGTGGTGGGTGGTAATTTTGATCTGGTTCTGATGGACATCAAGATGCCTATCATGGACGGTCTGGAGGCTACACGGCAAATCAGGGCTAATGGACAAACTCTGCCTATTGTCGCACTGACAGCCAACGCCTTCGACAGCGACCGTTCACTGGCAGAGGAGGCAGGATGCAATGACTTCCTGGCCAAGCCTGTGAGCAGTGAGGCCTGCCTCAAAGCCATCAAGAAATTTTTGGGAGAGTAGCCCCTTAGGCTAATTCCAGGTCGAATGCCTGCCGTAGTTTTTCTACGGCAGGATTTTTTTTGCTCAACAGCTCGAACTGCTCGCGACGGGTCAGGACTTTTATGCGTTCCTGACGCTCGGCAATGCGAATGGAAAGGGTAATCTTGGTGTTGTGGAGATAGATCTGAAGCGTCTTTGTGATGCTCTTATGGATATCTTCCATCTCCTTCTTGATGAGATCGTTGTCGACAATGACCTCCACGTTTGGGAAATCGGTGATGACAGGGTTCATGTTCTTCATGCGTGTGGCAATGCCACTGAGTTTCTGTGGCATACGGTTGCACATAGACATCCACTGGAACTCGAGGTCGGTCTGTGAGAAAGTGGCATCGGTCTCATGGTCTTGATCCTTGGGCACTGCGATGGTGCCCGGGATGATCTGCATGTTAATCTTCTTGTTCTGGGAACTGAGATTGTTCCATGAGAATCCCAGTCCGCCAAGTTTTACAGCGGGAGCTGGGTTGGCAGGATTAGTCTGACTGTCATGACTGGTCTTTGGTGCCTGGCTAGGCATGTTTGTCTGGCTAGGCGATGCTTTCGTCTCGGCGGCGGCTACCTGTGGGGCCGCTGTCGTGCGCTGAGACTGTTGCATCAATTGCTTAAACAGGGATTTTAATCTTCTGGGGCGGCGCCCCGCGCTGGCATCAGCATCGTCAGGTTGTGTAATCTGCGCAATCTCTATGAGTGTGAGCTCTACCAACAGTCGTTTGTTGGACGACTGGCGATAGTTGATGTCGCACTGGTTCATCAGTTTGAGAGCCTGATAGAGGAAGGGCGTCGGGCACTTCTTGGCCTGCTCCTGATAGTCATGACGCTGCTGGTCGCTCACTTCGAGCAAAGGCAATGTCTGCTCATCCTTCGCCATGAGCACATTGCGAACGTGTTTGGCCAGCCCCTGAATGAGAAGTCCGCCGTCGAAACCTTTGTTGATGACTTTGTTGAGCAGCACCATGATATCGCTGACCTTGTTTTCCAGACTCAGGTTGATAATCTGGAAGTAATTCTTGGAGTCGAGCACGTTCAGGTCCTCTATCACCTTTTCGTATGTGATGTTGCCTTGGCAGAACGAGGCAGCCTGGTCGAAGATGGAGAGGGCATCGCGCATACCGCCATCAGCCTTCTCGGCAATAACGTCGAGGGCTTCTTTCTCGTAGGTGATACCTTCCTGCTCTGCTACATGCATCAGATGGTCGACGGTGTTGCGGATGGTCATGCGCTCGAAATCGTAGATCTGACAACGGCTGAGGATGGTGGGGAGAATCTTGTGCTTCTCGGTGGTGGCGAGAATGAAGATCACATGTGCTGGCGGCTCCTCGAGTGTTTTCAGGAATGCATTGAAGGCAGCGGTGGAGAGCATGTGAACCTCGTCGATGATGAATACCTTGTAACGGCCTAACTGCGGTGGAATGCGTGTCTGCTCCATGAGCGTCTTGATATGCTCCACGGAGTTGTTGCTGGCAGCGTCGAGCTCGAAGATGTTGAGAGAGCGCTGCTCGTTGAACGACTGGCACGACTCGCACGCATTACAAGCCTCGCCGTCTTCCGTCGGGTTCTGGCAGTTGATGGCTTTGGCGAAGATACGGGCACAAGTGGTCTTTCCCACGCCTCTGGGACCGCAGAAGAGGTAGGCATGTGCCAACTTTCCGCTCTTCACCGCGTTCTTCAGTGTCGTGGTCAGCGCCGCTTGTCCTACGACAGCGTCGAAGGTCAGCGGACGGTATTTCCTTGCTGAAACGATGTATTCCATACTTGTCTTTTTGATAAATTGTGGTGCAAAGATACAAAATAATTGAGAATTAATAATTAAGAATTAAGAGTTTTTTGTAACTTTGCAGCCAAATACGTGAAATATGAAGGTATTGACAAGTATTAAAGGTTTTGCGCTCCGCGTCTGGCACTCACAGCTGTTCAAATATTCTGTGGTGTGCATCATCGGCGTGCTTATTGTGGGCTTCCTCGATGAGAGCAGTTTTTATAGTCATTTTAAGAATCTGGAGCGCATCGATGAGTTGACCAAGGAGACGGAGCGCTATCAGAAGGAGTTTGAGCGCGACCAGGCTCAGATACGTGAGCTCGACAGAAATCCGAAGGCTATCGAGAAAATAGCCCGTGAGCGTTACTTCATGAAAGAGGATAATGAGGATATCTTTATCCTGAGCGATGACGATCGTGAAGCAAAACCAATCGTAAAGACTGATGAGGCAGCTGAGTAAGGTTCAGAGTTGGGTGCTCGTATTGGGAGCACTGTTGATGGTGGTAGGAGCCGGAACCTCGTTGTTGGGGTGGGGTGGTTCACCTTATATATATAGTATAGGAGCCGTTGGCTTTGTGTCGATGCAGCTTCAGCAGCGTTATGAGGGCACGAACTTCACCATCCGTCGCCTGCGCCGTATCATGATTCTGAGCGACGTGTGCTTCCTTCTGGCAGCTGTGCTGATGTTTGCCAATATGGGAAATGTGTTCGGCCTGAGCCAAATCACCTATGTTGAATATATATACAATAAGTGGGTGATTGCCCTGCTGATTGCAGCCGTGTTACAACTCTATTCTACCCATAGAATCAGTCATGAACTCGAGAAAGAGGCAAAAAAACTATAAAAGATTGCGCATTTGTTTTAAAATGCGCAAATTTTTTTTTATTCTTCAATATATCGTTGTATTTTTGCCGGACGAAACTAATTATATATGAATAAGATTGTATACGCATTTGTAATCATAGCAACACTCACATCGTGTGCAGAGTCGTATTCGATTCAAGGATCATCGTCGGTGTCGTCGCTTGATGGCAGCAAACTTTATCTGAAGACGGTGAAGGACCAGGAACTGAAAAACATCGACTCGTGCGACGTGGTGCATGGGAAATTCCGCTTTGCAGGTCTGCTCGACACTGTGAAGCTGGCAAATCTGTATATGGACGACCAACCACTGATGATGCCTGTCGTCATCGAGCAGGGGGAGATAGAAATCCACATCGACAATACCAGTCGTACCGTCAGTGGGTCGCCTCTGAATGAGAAACTCTATCATTTCATCAACCGTCACGATCAGATAGGTAATGAGATGAATGAACTGGCTCATAAGCAGAGTCAGATGCTGCTTGATGGCATCGACGAGAATACCATCAATCGTCAGCTCACCATCGAGGCCGCCCGCCTCACTCAGCAGGAAGACAGCCTGGTGACGAACTTCATCGTAGAGAATTTCGATAATATCCTGGGTCCTGGTGTCTTTATGATGGTCACCAGTGGCTATCAGTATCCTGTGCTCACCCCTCAGATTGAGGATATCATGAGTAAGGCGACGAAGAAATTCAAGGATGACCCCTACGTGAAGGAATACTATAGGACAGCGCAGGAGATTCAGGCCCGTCAGAATGGACTGATCGATGACAGTCAGTCACAGGCCGCGCCACAGGCTGCCCCTGAGCCCGAACCTCAGGCTGCTCCAGACTCCCTGCAAGTGCCGCCACTCAATCTGCCACAGGAATGAAGACCCTGATACAAGGCGGAACACTCGTCAACGAAGGGCACTCCTTCGAGGGCTCCATCATCGTAGAGGATGGACGTATTTCGCAGATTTTACAAGGACATATCTCTCCCGAAGCATCTTTCGATGAAGTGATCGATGCTTCGGGATGCTTCGTTTTACCTGGCATTATCGACGATCATGTGCATTTCCGTGAGCCTGGCCTGACGGAGAAAGCCGATATCGATACCGAGAGTCGTGCGGCAGCGGCAGGTGGTGTGACCACCTATTTCGATATGCCCAATACCGTGCCGCAGACAACGACTATCGAGGCTCTGGAGGAGAAGCAGGCTTTGGCTCGCGAGAAGAGTCATGTAAACTATGCATTCTTCTTTGGCGCTACTAATAGCAATACGGATCTTTTTGCTCAGCTCGATATTCATCGCGTTCCTGGTATCAAACTGTTCATGGGTTCCTCGACGGGGAATATGCTTGTTGATCGTCGTGATGCACTAGAGCGCATCTTCTCTTCGTCATCAATGCCTATCATGACCCATTGTGAGGATACTGCTATCATCAACCGCAATATGGCCGAAGCCAAACTGAAGTATGGTGATGATCCAAAGGTGACCCATCATCCTGAGATCCGCAGTGAGGAGGCTTGTTATGAGAGCACCCGACTGGCTGTGGAACTGGCTCTGAAGTATGGGGCTCGTCTGCATGTGGCCCATCTGACGACGGCAAAGGAGTTGGAACTTTTCACTTCTCACTCTTCACTTCTCACTTGTGAGGCCACCGTTTCACATCTTTATTTCTGCGACAGGGATTATAACGCTCTGGGAACCCGTATCAAGTGTAACCCCGCCATCAAGACCCAGCGCGACCGTGATGCCTTGCGCGAAGCACTTAACGACGGACGAATCACGGTGATTGGTACCGATCATGCGCCCCATCTGCTCTCACAGAAGGAGGGCGGTTGTGCACGGGCAGCCAGTGGCATGCCGATGATTCAGTTCTCGTTGGTGACAATGCTCGAACTCGTGGATCAGGGTGTGCTCACCATCGAACGCCTTGTGGAACTGATGTGCCATAATCCAGCCCGTCTCTTCGAAGTGCGACAGCGTGGTTTCCTCCGTGAGGGTTATCAGGCAGACATCGTATTGGTTCGTCCTGATGCAGGATGGACGGTGACAAAGGATGTGATTCAGAGCAAATGCGGTTGGAGTCCGATGGAGAATCACATGTACCTCTGGCGTGTGGAACGGACTATCTGCAACGGACATACGGTCTACAATCAGGGTAGGGTGGACACCAGCTATATCGGACAGCCAGTAGCTTTCAGATGATACAGACTTACGATATTTCCCAACTTCGGCCCTACATCAACTGGCCTTACTTCTTCTTTGCCTGGCAGGTGAAAGACCCGTCGGAGAAAGAGCGGTTGCGTCAGGAGTCTGAGGTTTTTCTCGATACGTTGGAAGGGAATTATCATGCACATGCACTCTTTCTGCTGCTCGATGCTTATAGCGATGGGGATGATATTATTGTGTTTCGAGGAATGAGGAACGAGGAATGTGGAATGTGGAATGAGGAATGTGGAACGAGAATACCTTGCCTGCGCCAGCAGCAAGGCGAGCCTCCCTACCTTTGTCTCGCAGACTTTATCTGCCCTTTAAACAAATCTCATTCCACATTCCACATTCCACATTCCACAAAAAGCCTTCCACATTCCACAAAAAGCCTTCCACATTCCACAAAAATCGGCCTTTTCGCCACATCAGTGGATATGGGGCTTGAGACCGACTTCGCGTCTGATGCCTATCAGAAGATGCTGGCGCAGTTGCTGGCCGATCGTCTAGCTGAGGCTGCTGCTGAACGCGTACATGAACAGGTTAGAAAGGAGTTCTGGGGCTATGCCAAAGATGAGCAGTTAACCATTCCAGAGATGCTTATCGAGAAATTCCAAGGCATTCGTCCCGCTGTGGGTTATCCTTCTCTGCCCGATGCCAGTCTGAACTTCATTCTCGACGATTTGCTTGATATGAAACAGATCGGTATCCGACTGACTGAGAGTGGTGCGATGAAGCCCCATGCCAGTGTCAGCGGTCTGATGCTGGCTCACCCCAAGGCACATTATTTCTCTATTGGAAAAATAGGGGAAGACCAGCTGCGAGACTATGCCCGCCGTCGTGGTCTTCCCATAGAAGTATGTCGCAAGTTCCTCGCTGCTAATCTCTGATTATTTCTCAAGTGGCTTTCCTGACATCAGGAGCTCTACCAGCGGACGATCCTTATAGGTGTGGCGCTGCTGATCCCAGAAACCGAAGTCGGCATCATAGCACCAAGTGGTCCAGGCGATGTTGAACTCGTCGAATACCGTCAGCATATCACGAGTCCAGTTGTAGGCCAGCTCACGGTCAACGGGCTCATAGACGCCCCACTCACCACAGAACAGCTGCAAGCCGTATTTCTTCGCAGCCTCAATGGCATCCTTGAACTGCTCACGGATCTTGTTGATATCCCACACCTGCTCCGTATATTGCTTCAGTTCGGGCTTGATCTCATCGGGGGCAGCATCGTAATCCTCCTTTGTCACAAGCACGCCAGGATAGTGCACCTTTCCTTTATAATATCTGCCGATGGGCGCCCACCATGCGCCGTAGTGCGTGAGAATCATCGGGTTGTAGTAGTGGAAGGAGAGTACGATGTTCTTGTCGCCCTCAGGCACTTTCAGATACTTCATCGTCTCGTGACCCTGCCAGCGGTTTGATCCGATGACGAGTGTGCGCTGAGCCTCTCTCGAGCGGAGGGCTTTGTGTACCTTGGCCACTAGCTGGTTCCACTGCTCGTGCTCATCAGCCACGGGCTCGTTCATAAACTCATAAGCCACCCAGTCGCAACTGCGATCCTTCAGGAAGTCTGAGAGCTGGTACCACAGGTTGATCAGATCCTGCTGTGCCTTCTCTGAGGTGAAGAGGGTATTTGCATTCTGTCCGTCTTCATTGACGGCATTGAAATAGTGCGAACGGATGATGTGGAGGTCAACGATGGCGCGGAGGTTGTGCTTGCGGCTCCAGTCAAGTGCGTTCTTCAGGAGTTCCCAGGCCTCTGGCAGTTTGTTGCCCTGCTCATCCCAGAACTGTACCTCGTCGATGGGGATACGTACGAAGTCGAATCCCAGTTCTTCTAGACGTGCGAAGTCGTCTTCCTGAATATGAAGACGCCGTGCCTCACCGCGCTGCTCTGACTGCGACAGCCAGTGACTGATGTTTGTACCGCGCTTGATGCGGAAGTTATTCACCTTTCCGGCCTGTGCGAAACAAGCTGTGGAAATGAACAATGCCATGACGATCATGGCTAGTTTGAAACTATTCTTTCTCATAATCTTTAGGGTTTAAGTTATTCTGTGTTATTGTGCTCTGAGGGTCAGTACAACAATCTCGCCAGTAGCACCCAGGCGGAAGGGAATCAGTCCGCCAAGACCTGCTGTGACGAAGAGTTTCTGTCGTCCTTCTTCATACCATCCCCAGAACTCCTTGCCTGTTAACGACATTGGGCACCAGCCGAAGATGTTGAACTGCATGGCATGGGTATGCCCGCTGAGCGTCAGCTGGGCCCTGCCGTCTGGAATGATCTTGCGGCGCCAGGCTGAAGGATCGTGTTCGAGCATCAGGACGAAACTGCCGTCGGGCACACCCTCTAATGTTTTGGCGATATCACCTTTCTGAGGAAAATGCTTACCGTCGCCATCGTTCTCCATACCCGCAAGGATAAAACTGGCTGTGTCGCGCTTGATAGTGCAGTGCTCATTCAGCAATATCGTCCAGCCCATCTGTCGCTGGAGCGAGATGATTTCCTTGCAGTTGGCTGCCTTCACGGCCTCGTCGCATCCCAGATAGTTGGCGTAGTCGTGGTTGCCGAGCACGGAATAGACACCATCCTTGGCCTTGAGCGATGCCAGTACCTCGCGATGGGGATAGAGTTCCGAAGGTTGGATGTTCTGCAGGTCGCCAGTGAAGACGATCAAATCGGGCTTTTGGGCATTGATGCTATCGATGGCCTGCTTCAGTACGTCACTGTTGTGTTGCTGATAACTGCCCACATGGGCATCAGAGAAGAGTACAATCTTATAACCGTCGAAGGCTTTGGGCAATTCGGGAGAGGCATATTCTATGTGGTTCACCTCAAACTTGTTGAATCCGAAGGACGAGCCCCAGCCAACCATCCCCCAGATGAGTGGAATGCTGGCAATGCCCGCCAGATTGCCGTAGTTCTTGGCAGGGCGCAACAGTTGTTCAGGACTCTTGAACTTGCGCACGAGTTTGGAACAGCCCTTACCTATAAGTGAACTGAGGATGAAGGTCCACTGTGGAATGATGACGAAGCCTAACAACAACAGGAAACCGTAAAGCACGAAAATGTGGTCGTTGTCTGGGATGAAGTCGCGCCCCATCGCCAGATAGATCGCATAAGCCACCATTGCCACACAGGGCACATATAATAACACACGCTTCCACCATACTTTCTTCCGGCGGAAATACCTCAGGTCTATATATAAATAAGGTAGAACGAGAAGCAATAGGAATAAAACGATGTTTCTTGCTATCATTGGTCTGGGTTTTCTACATATCCTTGGTATTCGGGTGTGAGTGCCGACATCACCGACTCATAGGCTTGGCGCATGGTGGCGTCTACATTCTCAGGTCCCTGTCCTACAGGGTAGATGGGCTGATGGATGGTCAGTGACAGCGGATGCCAGTCGATGAGATTGATAAATCCTCTCGTGCGTGGCAGTACGTCGAACGAGCCGTTGATGGTCAGCGGCACCACGGGCAGCTGCAATTCGTTAGCCAGAGCAAAGGCGCCTTTCCTGAACTTACCCATGTGCCCTGTAAACGAGCGGGCTCCCTCGGGGAACACCGTCACACTGTAGCCCTCCTGCAGAATCTCACGGGCAGTCTCATAGGTCTTCTGAATCTTCTTCGGACCACGCTTGTCTACAAATATCTGGTGTGACTTTCGGCAGGCATAGCCCACAAAGGGAATCTTGCCAAGCTGGTATTTCATCATCCACTTGAAGTTACGGCCAAGATAGCCATAGATCAGAAAGACGTCGAAGATGCCTTGATGATTGGCCACGAACACATAGCTCTGGTCACTTTCCAGATGCTCGCTCCCCTCCACTTTCACAGGCAGCAGGAAAGCCCGCATGATGACCTTTGCCCACCAGCGTCCAGGATAGTAACCCCAGTAGTGACCGTTGCCGATGGTGGTTCCGATGCCCACCTCGAATGCGGTGATAATCGTGATAATGATCATCACGGGGAAAGCAATAAAAATCTGATAGATCTTATAGAGAATATTCACAGTCTTAAAATATGTTCTGATGTTATTATGTCTGCAAAAAATCTTATGCCTCAATCTTCGGGTATTTTCTCGTCCAACCGTCCCAGCGGAGCCGTATCACACCGAAGAACGCCTCACCGAAGATGCCACCTGACATCTTGCTGGTGCCTTCCCTACGGTTCACGAAAATCACACTCACCTCCTTGATCTTAAAGCCGATCTTGTGAGCCGTGTATTTCATCTCTATCTGGAAGCCATAGCCCTTAAAGCGTATCTTGTCCAGCTCGATGGTCTTCAGCACGCGCCGCTTGTAGCAGACGAAGCCTGCCGTTGTGTCGTGTACCTTGAATCCTGTGACACACTTCACGTATTTCGAGGCGAAATAGCTCATGAGCACTCTGCCTATGGGCCAGTTTACCACGTTGACACCCGATACATAGCGTGAGCCGATAGCCACGTCGTAACCCTCGTCGTGACAAGCGGCATAGAGTCGTGGCAGGTCGTTGGGGTCATGGCTGAAGTCGGCATCCATCTCGAAGATATATTCATAGTCGTGTGCCAGAGCCCATTTGAATCCTTCGATGTAGGCTGTGCCCAGTCCCAGTTTGCCAGAGCGCTCATGGATAAACAGGCGGTCGCCAAATTCGTTAGCCATCAGGACTTTCACGATACCAGCTGTGCCATCGGGCGATCCGTCGTCGATGACGAGGATATGGAAACACTTTGGGAGGGCAAATATCGCACGGATGATCTTTTCGATATTCTCCTTCTCGTTATAGGTAGGTATGATGACAATACTGTCGCTTGAATGCATAATCTCAGTTATTACGCTGCAAAATTAATAAAAAATCTGCGATAATCTGTTTATTCTGTAGCTTTTTTTGTAATTTTGCACACAATTCGCGATGAATATACAAGAATTAGTAAAATTATACGCACAGTTGCCGCAAGTGTCGGCACTGGCAAAGGAGTTGGGAAAATCTTCGAATAGCACGATTTTCCTCGATGGTTTGTTGGGCTCCAGTGCCCCGATGCTCTTTAGCAGTCTGGCCACCAAGTGCCCTTGTCGCCTGTTGTTTATCCTTCAGGATGCTGAGGAGGCTGGTTATTTCTACCACGATCTGGTGCAGTTGATGGGCAGTCGTGATGTGCTTTTCTTCCCCAGCAGTTATCGGCGGGCTGTGAAGTATGCCCAGCGCGATGCTGCCTCTGAGATCCTTCGCACTGAAGTTCTCACACAGCTCAGCGCCTCGCCCTCCACACCCATCCCTCCACACTCCTCCCTCCACACTCCTCCCTCCTCGATTTATATCGTGACTTATCCAGAGGCATTGGCCGAGATGGTTGTGTCGAAGCAGACGCTCGACACAAGGACACTTGTGCTTGAAAAGGATCAGACCATCGCCATATCGGATATTGAGAAGACGTTGCGCAGTTTCGGCTTCAAGGAAGTGGATTATGTCTATGAGCCGGGACAGTTTGCCCTTCGTGGTTCCATCCTCGATGTCTATTCCTATAGTTGTGAATATCCTTACCGCGTCGACTTCTTCGGCGATGATATCGACTCCATCCGTACGTTCGAGGTGGAGGATCAGCTCTCCAAAGACCAGCGTGAGCGCATCGAGATTGTGCCCGAGTTGGCTGTGACAGCTGAGGAGAAAGAACCCTTCCTCTCGTTTGTTCCTAAGGATGTGGTGCTGGTCACGAAAGACATCCTCTATGTGCGTGATGCTATCGAACGCACCTATCAGGAGGGCTTCTCTGCCCAGGCGAAGATGGAACAGATGGAGCAGGCTACGGAGATGGAGCAGCGTGAGATTGAGCGCCAGCTGCAGAAGGAGTCACAACTCATTACGGGTGTACAGTTCATGAACGATGCCGAGCCCTTCCGGCGTATCGACTTCGGCCATCGCCCCTCAACTTTTCACTCTTCACTTCTCACTTTTCACTTCAATATCTCCGTCCAGCCGTTGTTCCATAAGAACTTCGACCTGCTCACGAAGTCGTTCGAAGACTATCTGCTGCAGGGCTATCAGATCTTTATACTTGCCGACAGCCAGAAGCAAAACGAGCGCTTGCGTGAAATCCTCGAAGCCAACATATCTCCTTCCACCCTCCACATTCCACATTCCACCTTCCACCTTCCACCTTCCACCGTCTTCACCCCTGTCCAGAACACCCTTCATGAAGGTTTTGCTGATGACGATCTGCGCATCTGTTTCTTTACTGATCATCAGATCTTCGACCGTTTCCATAAGTACAACCTCAAGAGCGACAAGGCCCGTAGTGGTAAGATGGCGCTCACCCTGAAGGAAATACAGCAGTTCGAAATTGGCGACTTCGTGGTTCATGTCGATCATGGTGTCGGGAAGTTCGGCGGTTTGGTTCGTATGCCCGTCACCAATGCGAAGGGCGAGGAGACCTATCAGGAGATGATCAAGATCCTCTACCAGCATGGCGACAGTATCTACGTCTCTATCCATTCTTTATATAAGGTGTCGAAATACAAGTCGCAGGATGGTGGCGAGGGGCCTCGCCTCTCTACATTGGGTACTGGCCAGTGGGAACGACTGAAGGAGCGCACTAAGAAGCATATCAAGGATATCGCCCGCGATCTCATCAAGCTCTATGCCAAGCGCCGTCGCGAGAAAGGCTTCGCCTTCAGCCACGACAGCTATCTGCAACATGAGCTCGAGGCCAGTTTCCTCTATGAGGACACGCCTGATCAGTTGAAGGCCACGCAGGATGTGAAAGCCGATATGGAGATGGCCAAGCCGATGGACCGTTTGGTTTGTGGTGATGTGGGGTTCGGCAAGACCGAGGTGGCTGTGCGCGCTGCGTTCAAGGCTGCTACCGATGGTAAACAGGTGGCTGTGCTCGTGCCTACGACAGTACTTGCCTATCAGCATTTCCGTACCTTTACCAGTCGTCTGAAGGATATGCCTGTGCGGGTGGATTATCTGACGCGTGCCCGCAGTGCCAAACAGACCACTGCGCTGCTGAAAGATCTGGCCGACGGAAAGATAGATATTATAATAGGTACGCATAAACTTATCGGCAAAACGGTGAAGTTTAAGGACCTTGGACTGCTCATCATCGATGAGGAACAGAAATTCGGTGTCTCTACGAAAGAGAAACTGCGCCAGCTGAAGTCGAATGTGGATACACTGACGATGTCGGCAACGCCTATACCCCGTACCCTCCAGTTCTCGCTCGTCGGGGCCCGTGACCTTAGTGTCATTCAGACACCGCCTCCCAACCGCTATCCCATTCAGACTGAGATACATACTTTCGGTGCAGAGATTATCACTGACGCCATCAACTTTGAGATGTCACGTAATGGGCAGGTCTATTTCGTGAACAACCGCATCAGTCAGCTGCAGGAGATTGCCGATATGATCCATAAGTATATCCCTGATGCCCGTGTGGCCATCGGACATGGACAGATGAAGCCCGAAGAACTCGAACAGATCATTCTCGACTTCTCCAACTACGACTATGATGTGCTGCTCTCCACGACGATTGTCGAAAACGGCATCGACATCCCCAATGCCAACACCATCATCATCAATGGTGCCCATAACTTCGGACTCTCAGACCTTCACCAGATGCGAGGACGAGTGGGGCGTGGCAACCGCAAGGCTTTCTGCTATCTGCTGGCACCTCCGCTTGCAGCGCTTCCTGTGGATAGCCGTCGCCGTCTCGAAGCCCTCGAGAACTTCTCTGATCTTGGCTCTGGTATCAATATTGCCATGCAGGACCTCGATATCCGAGGTGCTGGCAACCTGTTGGGTTCCGAGCAGAGTGGATTCATATCCGATCTCGGCTACGAGACCTACCAGAAGATCCTCAACCAGGCCATGGCGGAGTTGAGAAATGAGAGTTCGTGGAATGTGGAATGTGGAACGTTGAATGAGAATAGTTCTGCTACAAAATCAAGGGATGATAGTAATCTCATTCCACATTCCACATTCCCCATTCCACAAATTTTCGTCGACGACTGTGCCCTTGAGTCTGATATCGAGATGTATTTCCCCGATCAGTATGTACCCAGCGATTCTGAGCGTATGCTCCTCTATCGTGAACTCGACAATCTGGCTGGCAGCAACCACCTCGACAATGATCTTGAGGCTTATCGCAGACGCTTGGTCGATCGTTTTGGTGCTATCCCCGATGTAGGCGAGGAGCTGATCAATGTAGTGCCTCTCCGTGTGCTGGGCAAACAACTGGGCATCGAGAAACTTATGTTGAAACAGGGAAAGATGTTCCTCTATTTCGTCAGCAATCCCGATAGCCCCTATTTCCAAAGCGAGGCCTTTGGCCGCATCCTCGACTACGTGTCGCGCCATCCCCGTCAGTGCAACTTCCGTGAGGCTAACGGCAAGCGCTCTGTGGTCATCTCTTCTGTGCCCTCAGTTATCGCGGCTCTGACAATTTGTCGCGAGATTATGACAGATTGACACGAAAAATCCTATTGGCATTTTACTTGCATGTTATCGTGTGAAAGCCGAAAGGTAATCACTAAAAAAGATAACATGTATAACCATTTAAAAATAGAATTAGGAGGTAAAGATTATGATGCCAGTAATGAGAAGTAATAGTTGGATTCCTAGTGTGTTCAATGATTTGTTTGATACGGACTTTATGCCGAAGGCAAACTGCACGGCTCCTGCTATCAATGTGAAAGAAAGCGACAAGGCTTATACCGTTGAGTTGGCTGCACCAGGCATGAAAAAGGAGGACTTCAACGTGCATATCAATGATGAGGGCAACCTGATCATTAAGATGGAGAGCAAGAACGAGAAGAAGGAGGAAGACAAGAACACCCGCTATCTGCGTCGTGAGTTCTCTTACTCAAAGTTCGAGCAGACGCTGATCCTGCCTGACGATGTAAAGAAGGAGGACATCTCAGCCAAGGTCGAGCATGGTGTTCTCACCGTAGAGCTCCCCAAGGTCGTTGAAGAGAAAGTCAAGGTATCACGCCAGATTGATATCGCATAAGCAAAGGTTTTTTTGGTTGGTTTAATTCAGAGCGGATGTGTCCCCAATGCGACACATCCGCTCTTTATCTCTCCTTCACCCAATACACCATGCCGAAGGCCTTGCGATCGCTCTCGTCTCTCCTTCACCCAATACACCATGCCGAAGGCCTTGCGATCGCTCTCGAACTTGTACTCGGGGCGATTCAGGAAGTTGCCGATTTTGATGTAGGCACCCTCGTCTTCTGTGTAGGCACTCTTGAAGACCTTCTTCAATCGGGCTGATATGTCTTTGAGTGTCAGCCACTTGCCGCCGTCTGGGTTGGTCTCGGAGGTACCGGAAGGTTTCTCGAAGAGCGAGAGCAGTTGCTCGCCCAGTTGGCTTACTTTCTGATAGCGCAGGTTGTGCTCCATCAGGGCGTGCTCTTCTTCGCGAGTCAGATGGTATCGGAGTCGCTGCTGCGATACCTCGTACTCCAGTTGCGCATAGAGCTGAGGATAGTCGATCGGTGTCTCGAAGTCGATGTCGCCCTCCACGTTCACACAGATGAATCGGCGGCTGCCGCTGGGATCCGTCAGTGGCGTACTCTCATTGGTGGTGCCGATGAACGAGGCATAGCGGCGATGACTCGAATAGGCCTTGCCGTAGGGTGGGCGATACTTCAGGTCGGAGGTCGATACGAGATACTTCAGCACAATCTGCTGGCGCTGTGTGATCTTGTCGAACTCATCGAGATTGATCAGCGCGAAGGATGTCAGTCCCAGATTCAGGTCGTGCTCGTTCTTGAAGTTGATGCGGTCGTTGTAATACTCACGCTGGTCCCTGGGCAGCAGGATGCGACAGAACGAGGTCTTGCCACAGCCTTGTCTTCCTATTAAAATAGGTACGAGCGCGTTACCAGTCAGCTGTCCCTTACCTCGCCACATCGCCACCATCGAGCGCATCCAGATATGGAAGAGGTAAGGCCATTCCTTGTAATCGGTCTTGATGCGACGAGCTAATGGCTCCACGCGATCCTTACCGTCCCACTTGGGCAGATGGTCCAGGAAATCCGTCATGGGTTCGTAGAGTTGGATGTCATTGGAGTTCACGTAGCGG
>ONKL01000092.1 GCA_900318395.1 uncultured Prevotella sp. | reverse complement strand
TTTAAACAAAAGAGTTAAGTACGAAGAGCCGTGTGACGGGAGACTGTCAAGCACGGTTCCGTGAGAAGGGAGGGTGAAAGTCCCTCCACTTACTCGACAACCAACAACTATAATTAATATGAAGAAATCGCTATTATCATTACTCGTGCTGCTGCTGGCTGTTATGGCTGGGGCGCAGAATCTGAATGTACTCGATCAGCTCAAGGCCGATCCGAGGAGAGCCTACGGCAATGACTACCCTTATCACTTCACAGACAAGCAGCTGACGAAGGCCCCAGAGGGTTACAAGCCGTTCTACATCAGTCACTACAGCCGTCATGGCTCGCGTTACTTCTGGAGCGATTTCCTCTACAAGGATCTCGACTCCCTGTTGACGAAGGCTCATGCCAATCACCAACTGACACCTGTGGGTGAAGCTCTGCACGATAAGTTCATGGCTGCCAAGGACGAGTTGATGAATGGTTGGAGCGAACTGACGCAAGTGGGCTGGGACCAGCATCAGGGCATTGCCCGCACGATGTACAACAACTTCCCCGAGGTGTTCAGCAAGGGTGGCAACGTCTTGGCCATCTCCTCGCTCTCAGGGCGCTGCGTACTGAGTATGTCTGCCTTCTGTCAGGAGCTCGTACAGTGTAATCCTCAGATAGAGATCCGTGAGGAATCGTCGCGCCATACCCTCGACGGGGTGGTGCCTACCGATCACCAGAATCCCCTGCGCCGTGAGTTCCCCAAGAGCACGCCCCGTTACGAGCAGAACCGTGCAAAGTTCAAGGCTGCGCCTTCGCTGGCTGAGACCATTGTCAAGCGCGTCTTCACCTCTACTGAGGGCCTGGGCGATGCCAATCGTCTGAGCTATGTGCTTACCAATCTCTATACCACGTTGCCCAGCATCAACCATGAAGGTATGATGGAAGGCATCATTACCGATGAGGAGATTGCCAGCCAGTGGGAGTCTTCCAACCTCGGTTCCTACTCATGGGTGTTCGGACCCCGTTATGATATGATTCCCATCCTACAGGATTTCCTCCGTAAGGCTGAGGCTGTCATCAATGGCACCAGCGACCGCATCGCCGACCTGCGCTTCGGTCACGATACTTGTATCGGCCCTCTCACGGTGCTGATGGGCATCAACGGTGCCGACCTCGACCCTGAGGATCCCAACGAGGTGAAGACGGTCTACCAGAACTGGGAGACCTGTATGGCCTCGAATATCCAGATGGTGTTCTATCGTGGTGCCAGCGATGATGATATCCTCGTGAAGCTGCTCCTCAATGGTGAGGAGGCCACACTGCCCGTGCCCACCTCTCAGGCACCTTATTATAAATGGAGCGACTTCCGCGACTTCTACACAGCCCGTATCCAGAGTGTGCTGGCTCCCGAGCAGTCTCAGGAGCTCACCATCGAGTTCATCACGCCCTCCATCGTCCATGTGGTAAAAGGCAAGCCCACGAAAAGTCTGGTCGTCACCGCCAAGCCTGAGGAGGTAGCTGTCACGAAAAGCGGAAACAGCCTTTCGAGCAGTGCCCTCACAGTGAAGCAGGATGCGAAGGGCAACCTGACCTTCCTCGATGCCAAGGGCAAGGTGTTGCTGCGCGAGAAAGCCTGCGACGTCGCCAAGGTTAGCCAGACTTTTACTCTCGACAAAGATGAGGCGATCTATGGTCTCGGCACCATCCAGAATGGCAAGATCAACCGTCGTGGCGAGCATAAGCGCATGGAGCAGTCGAACCTCGAGGATTTCCAGAGCGTGCTGCAGTCAATCAAGGGCTGGGGACTCTATTGGGAGAATTATTCGCCCACACAGTTCGACGATGATGCCAATGGCATGTCGCTGACCTCAGAGGCTGGTGAGGGCATCGACTATTACTTTATGTATGGTGGTTCTGCTGATGGTGTGATTGCGCAGATACGCCACCTCACAGGCGACGTGCCGATGTTCCCACTCTGGACCTACGGCTTCTGGCAGTCGAAGGAGCGCTATAAGACCGCTGCCGAGACTGAGAGCATCGTCGACAAGTACCGCGAGCTGCAGGTGCCTCTCGACGGCATCATCCAGGACTGGCAGTACTGGGGCTCCAACTATCAGTGGAATGCGATGGACTTCCTCGCTGAGGACTTTGCCAAGGGGCCTCAGATGATTGAGAACGTCCATAAGAAGCATGCACACTTCATGATCTCTATCTGGGCAAGCTTCGGACCGCAGACCAAGCAGTTCAGCGAACTCAAGCGCATGGGTCTCTTGCTGCCTATCGAGACCTGGCCCCAGAGCGGCATCTCCCACATCTGGCCTCCCCGCATGGACTATCCCTCAGGCGTGAAGGTCTACGATGCCTTCAGTCCTGTGGCACGCGATATCTACTGGAAACATCTGAAGAAACTCTTCGACTACGGCACCGACGCGTGGTGGATGGACTCTACCGATCCCGACTTCTTCAATCCGCGTGAGAGCGACTATCAGCATAAGGTCACAGGTGGCACGTGGCGCTCGCTGCGCAATGCCTTCCCGCTGGAGACCGTTCGCGGTGTCTATGAGAAGCAGCGCAAGACCTCAGATCAGAAGCGTGTCTTCATCATGACGCGCTCGGCATTTGCAGGCCAGCAGCATTACGGTTCCAACATGTGGAGCGGCGATGTGGCCTCTTCGTGGGATATGCTCCGCAAACAAGTACCTGCAGGCCTGAGCTTCTCGCTGACGGGTAATCCCAACTTCAACACCGATATAGGTGGTTTCTTCTGTGGTTCCTATAACACCAAGGGCAGTGGCTCAGCCCCTCAGAACCCTCAGTTCCAGGAGCTCTATGTGCGTTGGATGCAGTACGGACTCTTCTGTCCTGTCTTCCGCAGCCATGGTGCCGATGCCCCCCGCGAGATCTGGCAGTTTGGTAAGAAGGGCGAACCCGTCTACGATGCCATCGAGGCGATGATCCGTCTGCGCTATCGTCTGATACCTTATTTATATAGCACCGCCTGGCAGGTCACCTCTGCTAATCAGAGTTATCTCCGTCCGCTGTTCAGCGACTTCGCTGCCGACAAGAAGGTGTGGAGCATGGGCGATGAGTTCCTTTGTGGCCCCAGCATCCTCGCAGCGCCCATCCTCGATCCGCAGTACACCGAGGAGCAGATCATCAAGGAAGACGCCATGACGGGATGGGACAAGAAAGAAGTGGAAAGTGGAATGAGGAATGTGGAATGTGTAATGTGGAATGAGGCGAAGACGGCTTTGAAATACTTGCCGAAGGGTACTGTGTGGTATGACTTCTGGACGGGAAAGGCCTACAAGGGTGGACAGACGGTCACACTTGCGACAACCTTGAACCGCGTACCGATGTTCCTGCGTGCAGGCAGCATCCTGCCCCTTGGTCCTGAGATGCAGTATGTAGGCGAGAAGGCTTGGGATAATCTTGAGCTGCGCCTCTATCCTGGAGCCGACGGCAGTTTCACCCTCTATGAGGATGAGGGCGACAACTACAACTATGAGCGCGGTGCCTATGCCACCATCACCTTCGAGTGGAATGATCGTAGCCGCACCCTTACCATCGCTCCCCGTCAGGGCGAATATCCTGGCATGCTGAAGTCACGTCAGTTCACCGTTGTCCTTCCTGATGGCACCACCAAGTCCGTCGCTTACGACGGTACCCGTCAGGAGGTTGTCTTTTAATTAAAAATGATGTCCAATTACAAAAAACCACTACGATGAAGGGATTTAAAGTGATTCTTAACGGACTACTCCTGCTGACAATGGCAGTGGGAACGATGTCGTGTCAGGGACTTATCGATGCCGTTTTGGGAAACGACGATGTGCCAGTGTCCACTGATGTTCCAAGTGCCAAGAAGATGCTGCTTGAGGTGATGGGTGAGCGTTACGAAGTGGCGCTGCCTGCATCTGAGCCTCTCAATCTGCGCACGCTCACCAATGAGTTCGATATCACAGTCAAAGTGCTCAATGCCTCAGACTTCAGCTCTGTTACCATCGGCGGCAAGCCGCTTGCCGGAGGTGTCTGTACGCTGCGTGCGCCTGAGGTTCTCAATGCCTCGACTTACATCGATGTCAATTACGCCACAGGTTCACAGCAAGGCAGTATTAAGTTAAGGACTTATCCCAAGCAGTTGTTTACGTTGGGCAGTACAGGCGAGGGTGTCATCCCTGGAGATTTCTACCTCTCGTTTATCTTCCAGCCCCTCATCATGAAGGTCGACAATCAAGGCCGTCTGTTGTATTACCGTTTCGAGCCCACCGAGGCCAATGGCACCTTTCAGGAGCTAGGCTTCTGGGATTTCAAGAAGCACGTTTTCAGTGGTAAGACCTACTACAGCTACCACGCCCCCGATCCAGCCTTCAAGGATCGCGCCTTTACGGGTTACGTCCCAGGCATGCGCATCCTCATGGACGAGCATTATGTCCCCGTCGACACCATCCATGCCCTTGCCAGCAGCGATGGCTATCTGCCCGCAGGCTCGCCCCTCGATGGTCACGACTTCTATTTCTTCTCACCCACCCACTGGATCGCCTCCGCCTCATACGTTGAGCGCGAGGTCAATGGGGTGAAGCGCGCTGTGGGCTATCTGCAGGAGGTGGATGGCGGCAAGGTCGTGTTCGACTGGTGGAGCACGGATCATCCCGAGATGCTGGATTGGGCTGAAGCGATGACAACGTTCGACACCAGCTACGACTATGTGCATTTCAACTCTGTCGATGTCATGCCCGATGGCAACTGGCTCCTCTCCTTCCGTGCCATCAGCACCATCGCCAAGGTGAGCCACGCAGACGGAGCAATCCTATGGGCACTTCATGGAGAAGCGGGCTCACTCTATGAAGGCTTCTCCGGCCAGCATTATGCCCGTTTCCACCAGAAGTCGGATGGCAACTATATCACCGTGTTCGACAATGGCAATGCCCGCCAGCCAGGACTCACGCGTACACTCCGTCTGAAGGTTCAGGAAGATGCAAACTCCATTTCCGTATCCAGCAAAGAAAACCTGATTGAGGGTAGTCCATCCTATTTCACCCAGGCATGCGGTGCTCTTCTTGACTTTGGCAACCAGGGCTTCGTCGTAGGCTGGGGCTGGAGCACGGAGACAGGCAATTGCAACCGTCTCGTCTCAGAGTATGCCCCCGATGGCTCGCTCCGTTTCGAACTCCATCACCTTCTCAACAACCCCATGTCCGTCAATCCCTCCTATCGCTGTGTCAAGTGTGAATGATTAGCACTCGTACCCTCTGGGGTCAGGCCCCAAGTTGCAAAAAAATAGAGGCGCACCCAATTCGGATGCCCCTCTATTTTTACCTTTTTACTTTTTTACCTTTTTACCTTTTTACTTTTTCCTACATTCCCATGCAGGACGTTGCCCCAAGTGCGGTGAGGATGGCAGACGCTACTGAGGCGATGATCTGCACAACCCATTTAATGGTTTCTTTCTTAGTCATACGCGTTTCGTTTTTTTTATTTTGGCACGGATTAATCCGTGCCTAATTAATGTTTCGTTCCTCGATTAAGGCGCAGCCCCCTGTTCTGGCGCAGCCCCCTGTTCTGGCGCCCAAAGTGGAAGGCGCAGCCCCCCGTTCTGGCGCAGCCCCTGGGTCTGGCGCCAAAGTACAGTCGCGAGCGACTTTACTTTGGGGCCTGACCCCAGCAACCACCTCCAGTGAGCGACTTTACTTCGGGGCCTGACCCCAGCGTGCATTAAGGTTCATTAGTAGGACCGTCGCCATCGTCATTGATGGGACCATCGCCCGAGTCATTACCCCCCTGAGAATTGTCCCCCGTTGAGCTACCCTCTCCCTCCGGATCCTCTACGGTGCCCGCATCTGCCGATGTAACACGCTTCACGATGTCGCCGTTGCGGTCGTAGCAGGTGATCTGGATGGCGGTGTCGGCCAGCTCGTCCTTCAGATCCTGTGTCGGTGTGAAGATGATGCGGCGGCTCGAGATGAGGCCAGCCTTCACGTCCTCCACCTTCTCAACGCTCTTGGCGCGCAGACCGAAGCGCATCGTACCCAGTCCGGGCAGCGCCACAGAGTGGCCTTCGGTTGCCCACGCCTTGATCACCTCACCGGCTGCATCCCAGCAGGCCTTCATCACACCCTGACTCACGCCCGAGCGGAGAGCTGCCTCGCGGATCACCTTTGCCTGACTCAGGGCGATGTAGAGCTCGGGGCTCATCACGTAGCGGTAAACACCTGCGTCTTCTTTGTTAAACTTTACCAGTCTTTCAACTGCCTTTACTTTCAATGCCATA
>ONKL01000054.1 GCA_900318395.1 uncultured Prevotella sp. | reverse complement strand
CATCAAATGCGGTAGGCCTACTACCATCTCTTCGGAAGTTGCTGACTGATTCCACTGAAAGAGCCACTTCCAAGTGTTATTTCATCATCGTGACACACAATCCGCTGCAAAGATAAGCAATGTTTTTGGAATTCCAAACAAAAAAGAATAAAAATTTGGTCATTTCAGCGATAATCCTTACCTTTGCAAGCGACAAACCAATTGTTGAACTTAAAAATAATACAATGAGAAGGAAAAAAAAAAAAATCTGTGTAGAAAATGGTGTGTTTCATCCCATTCTGGTGTGGGGTAAGAATCTGTATTTTTGTCGTAGTACGAAAATAAATACTAAATTGTTTGTATAATACGAATAAATGTACTAGCTTTGCAAAATATGGCAACAATGACATTGAAAAAGACCCAGACGGGCACGATGAAGGCACAGTTGGAAGATATTCTGATGGCTGTATCATGGTCTGAACTATCGAGAATGCCGCTTGCTACCGAAGGGACGCAAGAACGATTGGCGGTCAGGTCGGCTATGATTGTTTGTGGGAGGGGGCGGTATACGGCAAGTTTTGAAAAATAAGCGAGGCTTATTGCGCGATAAGCGGCACTTATTTTGAAAGAAAAAGGGAGCTTGGATGAATAAGACACTCTCTTTTGATTTCAGAGAAAGTGGGAAAATGGGAAAATGGGATTCGGGGTGGTTTTAGTGGGAAGATGAAAATGGGTGCTAATAATACGATTCTGAATTTAATTATCTTTTAATATTCTATTAGCGCCCTCCTTGTTTGAGACCATACCGATTCCCACTTTCCCACTTTCCTTGTTTCTCCCCGCAAATAAATGCGAAAACATGCCTAAGTCTGGCAGATTTTTGATACCTTTGCAGGCAGAATCAAAAAGGCTGAGCAAAAAATGAAGCAAATACCCACCCCCAAAGAGCTGCTGGAACTCATCAAGAGCAGCCTGTTCAAGGAAATAGACATCGAGTGCGTGCTGACGATGAGCAGTACACAAAAAGACACCTTCTTACTCGAGCAACAGGAGCGACTGCTGGCAGCACAGCGGCATGGCATGCTAGCCAGCTGGCTAAGCGACCTTTTCTGGACTGCCGACAAGGAGGCGATATTGATAACAACCCCTCACCCTTGGCTGGATGAAGGATATGAACTGAAGGGGCCAAAGGAGATGGGCGACTTGAACAGCGACGAATACGAGCTGGCAGAATGGATTATACAACTTGCTGCCCTATCGCATGACCTTATAGTACACGCACCCTTTCCTATCGAAATTCTACAAGACGGACTTGACAGAATTTACGAGGAAGATGAAGATAACTTCAGCTACGCCCATAAGCCACTCATCGAATGGATTCGCTCGACTCCCTATCGCCGCATTGCCGCATTAGTCTGCTATCAGGTGCTCGATTACGAGACCAACAAGGCCATCAGGACAAATCAGGCTATACAGGACTTCTATGCGATGGAGTGCTGGCGCCAGCATCCTGACTGGCAGTCTCTGGATGACTGTGAAGAATTCATCCATACTGCCCTCGACGGGATGCAGCAGATTGAGAAACACTATGATGAGGGACATGCCGCTGGGCTCAACGACGAGGAAATACGCGTGCTCGACGCACTTTATGGCTTTGCACCTCACGATTACTTCGAGGAGGATTTTCCGCGTGTGCGCGACCTCTGCAAAGCTGCAAAGGATATGCTGCCTGACAAGCCTTACGTGAAGAGCGAGAATGGCCAGCGTGAATATGCCCATAAGATGCATGAGGCTTTCAAGGATATCTTCGCCAAGTACAACACTCACTACGATCCTTCAGACCTTACTGACCTGACACCAGGCTATCTCGACTCGTGGATCTACGACAAATACTACGAATAAGCGCAGAAGAGGAAAGATGGAATACTACAGCAAGCTGTCAGACAAAGGTCAGGAGAGGCTCGAGACGCTATTGAGTCAGGCAGACACGTTGTTCTCTTATGGATGGATGCGAGAAGCCATGTTCACGGAACTGCGAAATACCATATCCCATAAAAAGGGATACTCACACTTTTGCAGTCGATTACAGGAAGAGAAGGAACTCATGTTCATTACGGAATACTTCATATCCTACCGCTCAACTCTTCAGAATATCATCGACGAATGCACGAATCCTTATGAAGATGAGGACGTGGTTGTGGGTCTGGCCAAAGAGCGCATGACCCTCATCGGCGAATATGCCTCAAAGCCGCTATCAAGAGAATGGGACAGGGTGAAGGTGACGTATGAAGACTCCTGGAAGGCATTTGCCCGCAGACGTGACTTCAAGAGCGAGTCGAGCTTAATGGAGCTGAGGAGTTTTCTACATCTGGTGGACAAGATCAGCCTCATCACAGACATCCTTAATAAGCGTGAGGGCAGCTATGGACTGAACCTGAACTATGCTAATTATAATCGGTATACGCTCAAGAAAGACGAGCAGCAGAAGATGCCTCGTCAGAAATTGAAACAGATACTGATAAAAGCTTTGGATATGTGTCGCGCCTTCTTGTGGGCAAACACTTCGATGGGAGTAGTCTTTGCTATCTGCAAGGAAGACTATGGCTTTGAGGACAACGCATCCGACTTTGAGCGTTTCATGCAGGAGGTACTAAATGGCATTGAAGTCCCCCTCGACTATGGCTGTCCGCAGAACACCATTGCCAGCGCAAGGCAGTCGGGTGAGTATCTGAAACACCCCATCAGCCAGTGGCAGATGTACACAAATGAAACGCGAGTATTCCGTCTGCTTTCAGAATTAAGGCTTCAACTGGAGAAGGCTGAAGCCGAAATCAAGGAGAAAAACACCAAGATATAGGATATGAGCCTTAGAATTCTAAGACCAGAGCCTACCATTCTAAGGGAATTTCGGGCAGGTGCCTATAGGTAGTAAATTCGCAGCAGGAAAGGGAATAACCCCCCAATCCTGCAAGAGGGGAAAGTCCCCGATTGCCTTAACATTCTAATTATTATCTATCATGAACGAAAACAAAATTTATCCGACCTGTTCAGAAGACGTTTACAGTCCGATGACGAAACTGACTGCCGAGTGGTTTGGCAGCAAGACGCAGTGCGAAAGCACAATCTCGATTATCAACGCCTTTCGAGAGACGGGAAAACAGAAGACCAAGAGCCAACTGCCCGTCTGCTGCTTCCAGGCGATGTTCGACACCTCTATTAATAAGAAAGGTATAGAGGGTACCTGGCGCGAGAACCTCTATTCCCACCTGACGGGACTGGTGATGATGGACATCGACCATCTGGAGGTTGATCCTCAGACGCTCATCGACAAGTGGCTCAGTCGCGAGGACTTCAAGGAGCTGGGCATTCTGCTGATTTACATCAGTCCGTCAGGCAAGGGTATCAAGGTGGTGTTCATTGCCCGCCCGGAATGGGGCAACCTCATCGACAACCAGTTTGAGATGGCCCAGTTGCTGGGTGTTAAAATCGACTTGGGTTGTAAGGACGCTGCCCGTGCCTCATTCATTCCCAAGGCCGACGATGTGAAGTATCTCGACGAGCGACTCTTCACCTACTCTAACCCTGAGTATGACGAGCAGTATGGCTCGCTCTATCGTCGCAAGCCTGCCAAATCAGGACCTACCCAGAAGAAGTGGAAGGCGTATGAGAAGCAGTTGCGAGAAGAGGCAAAAGCGCGCAAATCAGCCAAGAAAGCCGTCCAAGCAGCAACAGTGGTTCAAGAAGGATTGAGCAACGAGGAGACTATCTCCTCCGTTGAGGAATCAACAGCATGCGCTGCCTTGTACCACGGGGTGGCCTACTCAAAGATTGCCGATGAACTGGTTAAGACCTTGGGGGAGCCGGAAAAGGGAGACCGTCACAAGACGATGATGCAGATGGGCAATATGCTCAGCGTGATCTGTGACAACGACCCACACCTGCTGACCACCATCATGAAAGGTCTGCCTTTCGTTCAGGAAATCGTCAAGGAACGAGGCGCCCAAGAAGTGGAGCGTGCCATGAACTACATCACGGAGAACTCTACTTACATCAACCCCTCGAAGGAGTTGAAGAAAGCCTTGCAACTGGCAGGTGTAAAGGCTGCTGAACCTGGCTCGAAAGAAGCTCTCGAACAGGTTCCCCTCGCCGAGTGGGCTGATGAGATCGAGGCGCTGATGCCCTACTATCCTTGCCTGCGTGAGATCTGTCATGGAGTGCCACGTGAGGTCTGGCCAGCAGCACTCTTCGTTGGTAGTGCCTTCTTTGGCACGCTGATGACGCGCTGCACCTATCATTATTGGTGGAAGCCCAAGAAGGAGCGTCGATTGAATTACTGCGTGTACATCGTAGGTAATCCTACTAGTGGAAAGTCGTTTGCAGTCGACCTCGACGAACTGATTCTTGCCCCTATCAAGCAGCAGTCAGCAGAAGCCTCAAAAGCTATCAACAACTATAAGCGAGAGACCAAGGAGCGTAGCACTTCATCGAAGGCTCAGGAGCAGGATCCACTGAAGAAGTTCGCAGGCATCAACCGCTACATGCCCGCACGAACAGCCAATGGCGTCTTCATCGATAGTATGAACAACGCCGTAGAAGAGGTAGACGGTCGTTTGATGCATCTGCACATGGTGACCTTCGACTCTGAGCTCGCCAACTCTACGAAGATGCAGAAGGGCGGCAACTGGATCAACAAGGAGTCGATGGAACTGAAGGCCTTCCATAATGAGGAGGACGGACAGAACTACGCTAACACCGACTCTTACAGTGGAAACTTCACAGTTTACTGGAACTACATCTATACTGGCACCAAGGGCGCTTTGGATGAGAAGGTGAACGCTCGAAATTTCCACACGGGTCTGTCAACACGATTGGCTGCCATCCCTATGCCCAAACCTCGCTTTGAAATGATGACGTTCGATGAGGATGAGGAAGCATCAACCAAGTGCGAGATGACACTCAGCGAGTGGGCTACGAAACTCGACGAGCGCTATGGCGAATTGCCAGTTAAGAAGTTGGTAGACTGCTGTCAGGAATGGTATGAAAAACGTCTGGAGATCGCCAAGTTCAATAACTGCGACGAGGCAGACCTGATGCTTTTCAGTCGTGTAGGCTATTACGGCATTAACATCACAGCTCCGTTTGTCGACATGCGCCACTGGGAAGAGCGCGAGCAAACTGGCACTTATGTGACTGATGAAGTCGACGCACGCTTCTGTCGATTGGTGATGGACATTCAGTATCGTTGTCAGCACCATTTCTTCGGAGCACTGGCTTACAACTTCCACGACAATCAGGCACGTGATGCTGCTGCCAACAGCACCCATCACAACACCCGATTTGCCCAGTGTTTCAAGCTGTTGCCCGAGAAGTTCACCACAGAGCAGTTCGCAGAGATATTCAATCTCGAGAATAACAACGCAGGTTCCAAACAACTGGCGACACTCATCGAGGAGAAGGCTATCAAGCGCACCAAACGTGGTCAGTATGAGAAACTCGTAGCTAACCTCGGTTGAGAAACAGGGAAAGTGGGAAAATGGGAATCAATATGTTTTTTCCGTCGAAAATGATACATCTTTCGAAGAAAATGTGTATATTTGCAGGCGTAATGGGAAGGAATCTTCGGAAATGGGTGCTCGGTGCAGGGCTCTGGGCCGTGAGTTCGTTCACGGCGCAGGCCCTTCGGGCTGCAACGGGCGAAGACCTGCCCAAGCAGGGCACAGTCCGCGAGGAGCAGGGCTTCAAACTGAAGAAGGAGCACGACAGCCTGTACTGGCTCAACGACTGGAGGCTGCCCTACCCTGTGTACCAGTTCCAGACGGGCGACGTCGACGGCGACGGGCGTGCCGATGCGATGGTGGGGGTGGTGAAGTCGACGCGGTTCTATCCCGAGAAGGCTCGGCGGCTGTTCATCTTCAAGCAGGTCATATCGACCGCAGCCCACTCGAAGGGGCAGGTGAAGGCGCGCCCGTTGTGGCTGGGCTCGAAGCTGGGCGGCATCCTCGAGGACTTCCGCTACGTGGCGCCAGCCGAGGGCGACTCGATGGGCAGGATCCGAGCCCTGGAATCGACCACCGACTCGCTCTACGTGGTGACCGACTACAGATGGGAGAGCTTCGGCATGAAGTTCGACCACTATCTGATCAAAGGAGTAGACAAACAAACAGCAATAAAAACCTTTAGCCAATGAAGAAATTACTATTTGGGGCTTGCTTGGCAGCGATGATTTGCGCCTGCAGCCAGAAACAGAGTGTAGTGCAGATACCCCCGTCGCAGATCGACGTGGAGAAGCTGCTCGACAGTATCGACTACGACATCGACGTGAGCGGACTCTCGCTGGCCGATGTGCGCACCCTCGCCAATGCGCCTGCCGCGCAGCGGGGACTGCCCTTCATGGACGCCTACATCAGAGGCATCTACTCGCGGACCACCTGGTATGACTCGCTGATGATGGTGTTCGACGACAACATGCAGGGCGTGGACCCCAAGGAGGGCGAGAGCTGGCGTGACGCCTACATGCGATCCATCAAGGAGCACGACATGCTGAAGTACAACGACGTGGAGAAGGCCTTCATCCAGCGCATGGAGGCGCGCGAGGCCGAGCTGAAGAAGCAGAACTTCGAGGTAGCCGAGGGGCTGCGCGTGAACATGCAGAACCTGCTGAACCCAACGCAGCTGAAGGAATTTGACCCTCAGCTGAGCCAGAAGCTGGGCGAGGAGGGCTTCGCCATCGTGCCTGCCCGCAATGCGCAGCTGTTCCAGGTCTACGAGGAGAACGACTACAACGAGTTCCCCAACTTCGTGACGACCGACCTCTACCTGCAGCTGTATCACCTCTATATCGACTGCATGCTGCGCGAGATTGAGGAGCACAAGCTGCTGCCGATGATGGTCAGCTTCTGCCAAGACATGTACCAGCTGCTCTACAACATGGAGAGATGGGCTGGCGATGACGAGACGGTGAAGCGCATCGCCCACCACAACGCCACCTATTATAATATCGCCCACAGGCTGTTTACGGGCAAGTACATCTTCACGCCCGATGGTGACGACGTGGCGATGGACGAGGTCAGGAAGGCGACTGACGCCGTCAACGCCCCAAGCCTCTTCATGGAGGAGTACCACGAGATCCCATTCCCCTACAGCCTGTTCCGCCCGCGAGGCCACTACACCCGCACCGAAGGCCTGCAGCGCTACTTCAGAGGCATGATGTGGCTGCAGACCGTGCCCTTCGGTATGGACAACAAGGACGAGGTGCTGGCAGCCGTGCAGCAGGCCTGCGCGCTGAAGTCGGACAAGGGGGCTCAGAAGAACTACAACACGCTGAACCAGCTCATCACCTTCCTCATGGGCGATATCGACAATCTCAGTCTGCCACAGGTGATGGCCGAGGTGGAGAAGTCGGGGCTGCAGATGGAAGAGCTGATGCACAACGACGAGGCCATCGCCAAGATCACCGCTGCGCTCACCAAGCTCGGCAACAAGCAGACGCGCATCCGCCCCAAGTTTGAGAAGACAAGCCACAACAAGATCAACGTGATGCCCCAGCGCTACCAGCCCGACGCAGAGGTGCTGCAGAACATGGTAGACCTCGACGGCAAGCCCACCCAGCGCGCTACGCCGAAGGGACTCGACTTCATGGCAGCAATGGGCGTTTCGGCTGCTGAGCAGATACTGCTGGAGGAGAAGACCGACTGGAAAGCCCTGGGCGACAGTCTGAAGTCGATGAAGAAGCGCATGAGCGAGATCAACTGGAGCGAGACCATCTGCACCCAGTGGATGAACACGCTGAAGGAGCTGAACACCTCGATGAAGGGCGCTAAGAACCTGCCCTACTTCATGGTGAACCCCGAGTGGTCGAAGAAGGATCTGAACGCAGCCCTCGCCTCGTGGGCAGAGCTGAAGCACGACGCTATCCTCTACGCCAAGCAGCCCATGGGAGCTGAGTGCGGCGGAGGCGGTCCCCCAGAGCCTATCGTGAAGGGATATGTAGAGCCCAACGTCGGCTTCTGGAAGAAAGCCATCGAGCTGCTCGAGAACACGGCCAAGCTGCTGAAGGAGCAGAACATGCTGACCAAGAAGATCGACGAGATCACGGAGCGCATGCTGGAGGAGGCGCGCTTCCTGCAGGCCGTCAGCGAGAAGGAGCTGGCAGGGCAGCAGCTGAGCGAAGAGGAGTACGACCAGCTACAATACATCGGATCGACGTTCGAGAACATCAGCCTGGATCTGGTTCGTTCGGAGGATCAGTATCTGACGGGCTGGAGCGACGTGCAGGGAGCCGACAAGAAAGTGGCTCTCGTGGCAGATGTGTACACCGCCAACGCCGACAACAACCCCAACAAGTCGATCCTCTTCGAGGCCGTAGGCGATGCCGATGAGATCTACGTCGTGGTGGAGATCGACGGCTATCTGTACCTGACGCGTGGTGCCGTGCTGAGCTATCGCGAGTTTATCCAGCCCATCGACGAGCCCCGTCTGACGGATGAGGAATGGCAGCAGCAGCTGGAGAAGAATCCTCGCAAGGGCGTGCCCGAGTGGATGAAGCGCATCATCGTGCCGCTGAACAACATGCCTGAGCCGAATGAGGAGTATTTCTATAGCTCTGGCTGTTAGCGTCCTGTTTAATGTGTCAGCGCGCTGCGCTGATACATTAAGCATCGTGTTTACGGGCGACATCCTGCTCGACAGAGGGGTGCGCCGCGTGATCAACCATCATGGAGTCGACCATCTGTTCTCAGAGGGTATCGACTCCGTGTTTCGTTCTGCCCAAGTGGTGGTGGGCAATCTCGAATGTCCTGCCACGAAGATCGAGGCACCCGTCTTCAAGCGCTTCATCTTCAGGGCTGAGCCCGAATGGCTCGACACCCTGCGGCTGCACGGCATCACCCACCTGAATCTGGCCAACAACCACTCGATAGACCAAGGGCGCGAAGGACTTCTCGACACGCGCAGAAACATCATCGCGGCAGGGATGGTGCCCATCGGAGCAGGCGAGAACATGCTGCAGGCCTCAGAGCCCGTGCTGCTGGCCTCAGAGCCTCGCCGCGTGTGGCTGGTGCCCTCGCTGCGCCTCGCCCTCGAGAACTATGCCTATCTTGTGGACAAGCCCTGCGTGAGTCAGGAGCCGATGGACTCGCTGCTGGAGCGCGTGCATCGCATCAGGAAGGCCGACTCGACAGCCGTCATCATCGTCTCGCTCCACTGGGGCGGTGAGCATACGCAGAAGCCCGTAACCCGCCAGCGCTCAGAAGCCCACATGCTGATACTGGCAGGAGCCGACGCGCTGATCTGCCACCACACCCACACGCTGCAGACCATCGAGACATTCAAGGGCAAGCCCATCTACTACAGCATCGGGAACTTCATCTTCGACCCCACGAAGCCCATGAACAGAGAAGCCTGTATCGTGCGCCTGCAAGTGACGGAAGACGGCGTTGAGACGGAAACCATACCCATAGAAATCCGCAATTGCACACCATATTTATTAAAATAATCGGCGGTTGATGCGATTTTTCGCAGAATTGTTGTAAATTTGCACCGTCATTAGATAGCTTGATGAAGAAATCTCTCAAGTGGATTGGGATTGCGGTGATCACACCCATTCTGCTGTTCATCATACTCGCCGTGCTGCTATACCTGCCGCCCATCCAGAACTGGGCGGTGCAGAAGGTCGTTGCCGTCGCCTCAGAGAAGACAGGCATGGCGATCACGGTGGAGCACGTCAACCTGGAGTTTCCGCTCGATCTGGGTATCGAAGGCTTCAGGATGCTGCATCCCAACGACTCCCTGCCAAATGTGACAGACACCATCGCAGACGTCAGGAAGCTGGTGGTGGACGTGCAGCTGCTGCCCCTGCTGAGGAAACAGGTGATTATCGACGAGCTCTCGCTGCATCAGGCGAAGGTCAACACCAACGGTTTCATCAGTGACGTGCGCATCAAGGGCGACCTCGACGAACTGTGGCTATACTCAAAAGGTATCGACCTCGACCAGGAACTGGCTGAGGTGAACGGCGCACGACTGAAAGATGCCAACATCGACATCAACCTCACGGACACCGCTGCCGTCGACACCACCAAATCGACACTGAAGTGGCTGATCAATGCCGACAGCCTCAGCTTCAGCAACAGCAACCTGAAGCTGCACCTGCCAGGCGACACGATGAACATAGAGGCCTACATGGGTCAGGCCGTAGCGCGCGAGGCCGTCATCGACATCGGGCAGAGCATCTACAAGGCCAAGAGCATCGACTGGCATCACGGGCGATTCAGATATGACAACAGATCCGAACCAGAGACTGACGGCTTCGACTATAACCACATCGCCCTGAACGACGTCAGACTGGGTGTCGACGCCTTCAGGTTCAGTCCTGACGGTATCACACTCTTCGTGCGCAAGACCAATTTCAAGGAGAAGAGCGGCATCGAGGTCAACGAGTTCACGGGCGGACTGACACTCGACTCAGCCTATAACCACATCAGGCTGCCGCTGATGACACTCAAGACAGCCGACTCGAACATCATGACGGAGGCCGACATCGACTTCGATGCCTTCGACGAGAAGAATCCAGGCAAGATGAAGCTGCGCCTCTTCGCACAGTTAGGCAAGCAGGATCTGGAGAAGTTCACGGGCAGGCTGCCCCAGAAGTTCATGGAGCACTTCCCCAACCGTCCGCTGAACATCAGAGGCTCCATCAACGGCAATATGAAGCACCTGGAGCTGACAGGTCTCAACATCGATCTGGCCACAGCCGTACACGCCTCGCTGAACGGAACGGCACAGAACGTGACAGACCTCAACAAGATGACAGCCGACATCAAGGTAGAAGGTCAGACCAAGAACCTGAACTTCATGATAGCCCTCGTCGACCCCAAGATGAGCGGCATCTACCGCATACCAGACGGTATGGACATCAACGGCAGACTGAGAGCCAACGGCACGCACTACGATCTCGACATGAACCTGAAAGAAGGTGGCGGCAACGTGAAGATGAAGGCCAATACCCTCATCCCGCTCAGCCCTCAGGGAGAGTTCGTGACAGAGCGGATGACCTACAATGCAGACATCAGCATCAACCAGCTGAACCTGCACCACTTCCTGCCTAAAGACTCGATCTACACCCTCTCTGCCGACATCAAGGCCAACGGGCACGGCACAGACTTCTTCTCAAGCCAGAGCCGCCTCGATGCAGACGCTAACGTACGCCTGCTGAAATACGGCTATATGAACCTCGACAACCTGACGGCAAAGGCGACACTCGAGAACGGGCGCGCCCAAGCCAGCGTCACAGGTCACAACGAGATCTTCGACGGGAACATGGGAGTAGACATGCTGCTCAGCACGAAGAAGATAGAAGGCACCGTGAGCGCCGACCTGAAGAAAGCCGACCTCTACCAGATGCGCCTGCTCGACAAGCACCTGACCATAGGCACTCACGGCAGTCTGAAGATAGAATCGGACATGAACCAGACCCACTACGTCAGCGGTCGCCTCAACGAGGTGTATGTGAAGGATCTCAGGAAGACCTACAATCCTGGCGACGTGGGCATACTCCTGAAGTTGAACACAGACACCACCGTCGTGAGAGCCCAGAGCGGCGACTTCATCCTGAAGCTCGACGCCCAGGGAGGCTACGAGAAGGTGATCAGCCAGGCAGGCATCCTCTCCGACTCCATCATGGCGCAGTTCGACCAGAAGATCATCAACCAGCCTGCCATCAAGGCCCTGCTCCCCGTGATGAAGCTCCATCTGGAGAGCAAGCGCGAGAACCCCGTAGCCAATTTCCTCAGAGCCATCGGCATCGACTTCAAGGAGATGGCGCTCGACCTGAACACCTCACCAGAGACAGGTATCAACGGCACCAGCCACGTCTACTCGCTGAACTACGACAGCACCCGCATAGACACCATGCGCCTGAACCTGACCCAGAAGGGCGAGCGACTGTCCTATCAGGGACAGGTGCGCAACAACAAGCGGAACCCGCAGTTCGTCTTCAACGCCCTCATCGACGGACATATCCACCAGCACGGCGCACTGGCAGGACTGCGCTACTATGACGCCAAAGGCAGGATGGGCGTGCGGCTGGGAGCCACCATAGAGATGGAGCAGGAAGGACTGCGCCTCAGGATGATGCCCGAGCGCCCCACCATCGGCTATAAGGAGTTCAACCTCAACAAGGACAATTATCTCTTCATCGGCAAAGACAAGAAGATACAGGCGAAAGTCGACCTGATATCCGACGACAAGACGGGTGTGAAGATCTATACCGAGAATCAGGACTCGACGATGCTGCAAGACCTGACGCTGAGCCTGCACCGCATCAACCTGGGCGAAGTGACCTCCGTGCTGCCTTATGTTCCGAAGATGACAGGCAGTCTGAACGGCGACTTCCACATCCTGGAGGATCAGAACGAGAAATTCTCCGTCGTATCGGATATGGCAGTCGACAAGATGACCTACGAGAAATCACCCATCGGTAACATCAGCACCGAGCTGGTGTATCTGATGAAGGAAGACGACACCCACGCCATCGAAGCCCGCCTGATGCTCGACGAAAAGGAATTCGGACTGCTCAGCGGCAGCTATCAGAACAAGGGTGAGGGAGTGCTCGATGCCGTCTTCAAGATGACCCGCATGCCACTCTCCATCGTGAATGGTTTCGTGCCCGATCAGATCGTAGGTCTCGAGGGCTATGGCGAAGGCGAGCTGACCGTCAAGGGCAGCACCCTTCATCCAGATGTCGACGGTGAGATCTTCGTCGATTCAGCCTATCTCGTCAGCATTCCCTACAGCGTCCGCATGCGCTTCGACAACGACCCCATCCGCGTCGTAGGCTCCCACCTGCTGCTTGAGAACTTCGGACTCTATGCCTATAACGAGGAGCCGCTGAACATCATGGGCGACGTAGACTTCTCGAATACCGACCGCATCTCCATCGACATGCGTATGCGAGCACGCAACCTGATGCTCATCAACTCGAAGCAGGAGCCCAAGAGCATCGCTTACGGCAAGGCCTACGTGAACTTTTTCGCCCGCATGCAAGGACCGTTGGAAGAGATGAACATACGAGGCCGACTCGACGTATTGGGCAATACCGATATGACCTACATCCTGCTCGACTCGCCCCTCTCTACAGACAACCAAATGAACGAGCTGGTGACATTCACGGACTTCAACGACTCCACCCAGACCGTCATCTCACGACCTGCGCCAAAGGGAGTAAGCGCCAACCTGAACATCAGCATCTCACAGGGTGCCCACATCGTCTGCAACCTCAATGCGAACCAGACCAACTACATCGACCTGATGGGTGGCGGCGACCTCCGTCTGAAATACGACTCTGAGGGGCTCAACCTCTTAGGCCGCTACACACTGAACAGCGGAGAGATGAAATACTCGCTCCCCGTGATCCCGCTGAAGACGTTCACCATCAAGGACGGCAGCTATGTGGAGTTTACGGGCGACCCCATGAATCCCAAGCTGAACATCACAGCCACCGAACAGGTGAAGGCTCCTATCACTGGCGACGGCGGGCAGAACCGCAACGTGCTCTTCAACTGTGGCGTCTCCATCACCCAGACCCTCAAGAATATGGGCGTACAATTCACCATCGAGGCCCCCGAGGACAACACCATCAACGGAGAGCTTGCCACCATGTCGCCTGAAGAACGAGGCAAGCTGGCCGTAGGTATGCTCACCACAGGTATGTATCTGGCCGACGGCAATACAGGCAGCTTCACGATGAACTCCGCCCTCAGTTCGTTCCTGCAGAGCGAGATCAACAGCATCGCAGGCTCAGCCCTGAAGACCATCGACGTGAGCGTGGGTATCGACAACACCACCGATGCCTCAGGAACGATGCACACCGATTACTCCTTCAAGTTCTCAAAGCGCTTCTTCGACAACCGCCTGAAGATACAGATTGGCGGCAGGGTGTCGACAGGCAGCACATACGCCGAGGGACAGAAGAACTCCTTCTTCGACAATGTGTCGATGGAGTATCGCCTGAACAAAGACGCCACACAGTATATCAAGCTCTTCTATACGCAGAATTCCTACGACTGGCTCGACGGCTATACAAGCGAATACGGAGCAGGCTTCATCTGGCGTCGCAAGCTGAGCAACTTCTGGGACATCTTCCGTTTCTGGAAGAAAGAGCCGCAGCCCACGATGAGACAGCCACAACCCACCATGCGGCCATCCACAGCTCCACGCGACAGCATGGCTGTTGACACTGTAAAGGTAAAAAAGTAAAAAGGTATAAAATATGAGAGAGAATAATCATCAAGGCATATTGAGAAAGGTAAGGGCAGCAATCCTTTTACCCTCTTACCTTTTTACCTTCTTACTTTTTCTCGCCTCGTGCTCGATGACGAAAGGCATACCTGATGACGAACAGCTCTTCACGGGTCTGACGAAGATCACCTATGCCGACGAGAAGAAGGACGATCCCTACGAGGACCACCTCGCCACCACGAAGGAGGAAGTGGAGGCAGCCCTCGCCACAGAGCCCAACGGCGCGCTCTTCGGCAGTAGCTACTACACCGTACCCTGGTCGTGGCACCTCTGGGTCTACAACAAATTCTCAGGCAAGGAATCGGGCTTTGCGAAGTGGATGACCAAGAGCTTCGGCAAGCCCCCTGTGCTGATGAGTCAGGTGAATCCTGCCCTCCGTGCCTCCGTAGCGCGCTCTGTGCTTCAGAACAACGGTTACTTCCGTGCCGATGTGACCTACGAGCTGGTGCCTCAGAAGAATCCCAAGAAGAGCAAGATCGGCTACACGATCCACCTCGATTCACTCTATAGGCTCGACACCGTGTCCTACGTCAACTTTCCCGCTCCTATGCAGGCACTCATCGACTCCACCAGCGAGGAACGACTCATCAAGCGCGATACCCCCTTCAGTCTCAACTCGCTCGACGGGGAGCGCGCACGCGTCAGCACCCTCTTCCGCAACAACGGCTACTTCTATTATAACACGGGATACGCCTCCTATCTGGCTGACACCTTCGCTATAGAGAACAGAGCCCAGCTCCGCTTCCAGATGGCCAACGGTCTGCCCCCAGATGCCCTCAAGAAGTGGTATATCGGCAAGATCGACGTACACTTCCGCAAGTCGATGCGCGAACAGCTCAACGACTCCATCAAGCGTCGCCACCTGACTATCCATTTCAACGGCAAGAAGCCCCCCATACGTCCAGGCGTCATCCTCAAGGATTTGCGCCTGCGACCTCGTCAGGAGTACAGCTACGAGAAGCATCAGGAATCGGCAAGCCTTATCAACTCCAACGGACTGTTCACCAGCACCGACTTCCAGTTTACGCCCCGTCCTGATACCGATACCCTCGACTTGCGTCTGAACTGTGTGTTCGACAAGCCTTACGACTTCTATATCGAAGGTAACGCCATCGGGCGTTCGAATGGTCGTCTCGGTCCTATGGCGAAAATCGGTTTCACCAAGCGTAATGCCTTCCGTGCAGGAGAGAAGCTCGACATCAACCTTCATGGTTCCTACGAGTTTGCACTCAGGGAAGGCTCGGGCTCCAGCAACTACCAATATGGTGCCGATGTCTCACTCGAGTTTCCTCGTCTGATCATACCTTTCTACAATTCTGATCGCATCCGCCGCGACAAGAATGGGCGCCCCATCCGTCGCCGCCGTTTCTACACGGCCCCCTCTACCCTCGCCCAGGTTTCGTTCGACATCGTCCGTCGCCCAGACTATTTCAAGATGCAGATCGTTTCGGGCGAGTGGACCTATCGCTGGCAGAAGACAGCCACAAGCCGCCATGAGTTCTCGCCGTTCACACTGAAATATCAGTTCAAGAGCACCGTCACGGAAAACTACCAAAAGTTGCTCGATAAGAACCCCTATCTGAATCGTACCTTGGGCGACTTCTTCATCCCGAAGATGCGCTACACCTATATTTATAACAGCCCCAAGACGCTGCGCAATCCCATCCGTTGGGAGACCACCTTCGAGGAGTCGGGCAATATCGCTTCGCTCATCGACGTCATACGAGGCAAGAACTTCAACGAGAAGGGCAAGGAACTCTTCAAGAATCCTTATGCCCAGTTCCTCAAGTTCGAGACCGACTTCACCAAGACGTGGGCTGTGGGCGACGCTTCGAGTCTCGTGGCTCACATCAATGCTGGCTACATCTTCAACTATGGCAACAGCGATATGGCACCTTACAGCGAAGAGTTCTATGTAGGCGGTGCCAACAGCATCCGAGCCTTCGCCGTGCGCGACATCGGACCAGGTTCTTTCTCCGACTACGGAATCAAGGGCAAGAAGGCACGACAGAACTTTTACCTGATGCGTAATGGCGACATGAAACTGGTGACCAACCTCGAATACCGTACACCCCTCTTCGGCAACCTGAATGGAGCCGTCTTCTTCGATGCAGGTAACGTTTGGCGCATGGGTCATCTGAATTTTGAATTATCCGAAGAGGACATCGCCCAACTCAACGCCCTCGATCTGACTGAAGAGCAGGAAGAAGCATTTGCAGCTTTATTATTAATCTCAGCCAACTGGTTCGACAAGATGTATTTCAAGCCCTCGCGTTTCTTCAAGGATATCGCCCTCGGCACGGGTATAGGTCTGCGCTACGATATGGGCTTCCTCGTGATCCGTCTCGACTGGGGTTTTGCCATCCATATCCCCTGCGACAATGGTATCAATCGCTATTTCTTCAATGTCGAGCGCTTCAGGGATCTCCACACGCTCCACTTCGCCATCGGATATCCGTTCTGATTTTTTCTGCAGTTTAATTATTTTTATGTTTCTTCTGTTCTTCTGTCTGAAAATTTATTTGTAACTTTGCACGCAATTTAATATAACTCAAAAAAACAAAGCTTATGAAACCAACTCTTTTTCTGCTTGCAGCAGGTATGGGAAGCCGTTATGGCGGTCTGAAACAGCTTGACGGACTGGGCCCCAACGGTGAGACTATCATGGATTACAGTATCTACGACGCCATTCAGGCCGGCTTCGGCAAGATCGTATGGGTCATCCGCAAGGATTTCGAGGAGCAGTTCCGCACCCAGATCCTTTCTAAATATGAGGGGCAGGTGCCTTGTGAGCTCTGCTTCCAGGCACTCGACGCACTGCCCGAGGGCTTCAGCGTACCTGAAGGTCGCCAGAAACCTTGGGGCACCAACCACGCTGTGCTCATGGGTAAGGACGTCATCAAGGAGCCTTTCTGCGTTATCAACTGCGACGACTTCTACAATCGCGATGCCTTCATGGTGATCGGCAAGTATCTGGCCAACCTCCCCGAGGGCGCCAAGAACCAGTATGCAATGGTAGGCTTCCGTGTGGGCAACACCCTCTCAGAGAACGGAACCGTAGCCCGTGGTATCTGCTCGAAGAACGAGAAGGGTCACCTGACGACCGTTGTAGAGCGCACGGAGATTGTGCGCTGTGCAGAAGACGGCTCTAACGCTGGTGCAGCCTCAGAGCCCATCCGCTATAAGGATGAGAACGGCCAGTGGGTAACCGTAGCCGACAACACCCCTGTATCGATGAACATGTGGGGCTTCACACCCGACTACTTCGAGTATTCAGAAGCCTACTTCAAGGAGTTCCTCAGCGATCCAAAGAACATGGAGAACCTGAAGGCCGAGTTCTTTATCCCACTGATGGTGAACAAGCTCATCAACGAGGGAACAGCCACCGTCGAGGTGCTCGACACCACCAGCAAGTGGTTTGGCGTTACCTATGCAGCCGATCGCGAGGCCACCGTTGCCCGCATCCAGCAGCTCGTCGATGAGGGTGTATATCCTAATAAACTGTTTTAAATGAATATTGACATCATGAATGAAGATCAGCTGGTTCAAATGAATCAGCTGATTTCTAATGCGAATAACATTCTCATCACCTGCCACAAGAGTCCTGACGGCGATGCCATCGGGGCCACACTGGCTTGGGCAGAATATCTCACCTCTATCGGCAAGGAGTCCACGATGATTGTTCCCGATCAGTTTCCCGATTTCCTGACGTGGCTGCCTAACAGTCAGAAGATCGTGCGCTACGACAAGCATCGCGAGAAGTGCGATATGCTGTTCAAGATTGCCGATCTCATCTTCTGTCTCGACTACAACACGCCGAGCCGCGTCGACGAGATGGAGCAGTCGCTCGTCAATTCTCCTGCCAATCGTGTGCTCATCGATCATCACCTGAAGCCCGAGGTGCCAGCAGTCCTCACCATCTCTCAGCCTGAGGCATGCAGCACGTGCGAGCTGATTTTCCGCATCGTGTGGCAGATGGGCGCATTCGAGCAGCAGACAAAGCACTTTGCTGTGCCCGTCTATTGCGGTATGATGACGGATACTGGCGGCTTCCTCTACAACAGCACCCGCTGCGAGATTTACTTCATCATCAGCCAGCTGCTCACCAAGCACATCGACAAGGATCGCATCTACCGCAATGTCTACCATAACTACTCCGAAGACCGCATCCGCCTGATGGGCTATGTGCTCTACGAGAAACTGGTATACATACCCGAATACAATGCAGCCTTCTACACGCTGACCAAGGACGAGCTACGCCGCTTCCACTTCATCAAGGGCGATGCTGAAGGACTGGTGAACATCCCCCAGCAGATCAAGGGCCTGAAACTCTCTATTTCGCTGCGAGAGGATACCGACAAGCCCAATATCATCTGGGTGAGCCTGCGCTCTGTCGACGATTTCCCCTGCAACCTGATGGCCGAGCAGTTCTTCAATGGCGGCGGGCATCTGAATGCCTCTGGCGGACGTATCAACGGCACGATGCAGGATGCCATCGAAACAGTCAGAAAAGCCATCGAGGCCTTTGCCGACAGGCTTAAATAATTAAAATAAACAAAAAAAACAGTGTTAATCCGCTTAATCCATGCGAAAAATAAATTCTTTTTCGTAATTTTGCAGGCAGAATGAAGAAAATACTGTTCATATTGATGACGCTCGCAGTCGTGCTTTCCAGCTGTAACGACTATGAGACCTATGGCGACAAGAAGGAGAAGGAGCGCAATGCTATTGCGAAATTCATCGCCGACTCTTCGATTGTGGTGATATCCGAAGACCAGTTCAAACAGCAGGGCATGACCACCGATGTGAAAAGAAACGAATTCGTGAAGTTCGACAAGAACGGCGTCTACATGCAGATTGTGCGCAGTGGCTGCGGTACGGGATTAGGTGCCAAAGAGAGCACGACGCTCGTCTGCCGCTATCGTGAGTTCAATATCCTCAACGATACGATACAGTCATGGAACGATACGCCCCAGTTTGCAGCGAGGCCCGATATCATGAATGTCACCCGCAACAGCGGCACGTTCACGTCGTCGTTCACCAGTGGCGTCATGTATACCCTCTATGGTGGTTCTGTTCCTTCAGGCTGGATGGTGCCCCTCTCCTACATCAAGGTGGGCCGCCCGCAGTCGATTGATGAGGATTGTGCCAAGGTGCGCCTTATCGTCCCCCATACTCAGGGTCATGCCACCGCTTCCAGCAATGTGGTGCCATTCTATTACGTCATCACGTTCCAACGTCAATCATAAAAACAACATATAATATGACACTTATTAAATCCATCTCTGGTATCCGCGGTACAATAGGCGGACCAACTGGTGATACACTCAATCCCCTGGACATCGTCAAGTTCACGACGGCCTATGCCCAGTTTATTGCCAAGAATTCCAAATCTGGGAAGATCGTTGTAGGTCGCGATGGCCGCATCTCAGGTCTGATGGTGCGCAACGTCGTCGTTGGAACCCTGATGGGTATGGGCTACGACGTCATCGATATCGGCTATGCCACAACGCCAACCACTGAGCTGGCAGTCCGCATGGCAGGTGCCGATGGCGGCATCATCATCACCGCCTCGCATAACCCCCGTCAGTGGAACGCCCTGAAGTTGCTCAACAGCGAGGGCGAATTCCTCACGGCTGCCGATGGCGCTGAGGTTCTGAGCATGGCCGAGAAAGAAGACTTCAACTATGCTGAGGTCGACAAACTTGGCACCTGCACTATCGACGACAGCTATAACCAGCGCCACATCGACGCGGTGCTGGGTCTGAAACTCGTCGACCGCGAGGCTATCCGCCAGCGCAAGTTCCGCGTCTGCGTAGATACCATCAACTCTGTAGGAGGCATCATCCTGCCCGAGTTGTTCCAGCAGCTGGGTGTCGACTACGAGATTCTCAACGGCGAGTGTACAGGCGACTTTGCCCATAACCCAGAGCCTCTGGAGAAGAACCTTCATGGCATCATGGAACGCATGAAGAGCGGCGACTTCGATCTCGGCATCGTGGTCGATCCCGATGTCGACCGTCTGGCCTTCATCTGCGAGAATGGTGTGATGTTCGGCGAAGAGTACACCCTTGTCAGCGTGGCCGACTACGTACTGAGCCATACTAAGGGTAACACCGTATCCAACTTGAGTAGCACCCGCGCCCTGCGCGACGTCACCGTGAAGCACGGAGGCCAGTATACGGCAGCAGCTGTAGGTGAGGTCAATGTCACCACGAAGATGAAGGAGGTGGGAGCTGTGATTGGTGGCGAAGGCAATGGCGGCGTCATCTATCCTGAGAGCCACTATGGCCGCGACGCCCTCGTAGGTATTGCCCTCTTCCTGTCGAGTCTCGCCCAGAAGGGCTGCACCGTCAGCGAACTGCGCTCTACCTTCCCTGACTATCAAATTGCCAAGAACCGCATCGACCTTACCCCCGATACCGATGTCGACGCCATCCTCGTGAAGGTCAAGGAGATGTTTGCCAACGATAACTCAGCTACCGTCAACGATATCGACGGTGTGAAGATCGACTTCCCCGATCGTTGGGTTCACCTGCGCAAGTCCAACACCGAGCCTATCATTCGCGTCTACAGCGAAGCACCGACGATGGAGCTGGCCGACGACCTGGGCAAGCAGCTCATGCAGGTAGTCTACGATATGCAGTAAATAAAATAAAGGGCAATAACATAGAAGTTGACCCAAATATCTAAAAAAGTGAGTAACCAATCACGGTTACTCACTTTTATAATATATTCTTCTTCAAATAATCATTGATAACTTCTTTGATTATTCTGTCTTGTCGGTTTCTTGTTTCAATCAGCCAATCAAACCAGTCATTCTGAGGGTCTCTATTAACATATCACTATGACGATGAGCCTTCAAATGAAATTTGACGGCATAAAAATGATGCTGGTAAACCTCTATCCAAACCCAGTAAGTCTGGTGTGACTTCGTTGACTTGAAAGAATACAGTAAACGATGCATCAAAAAACCTTGGGGTCCATCCCAAGGCTCTTTGTCTTTCTTTACAAACCGATACGGATAATGCTCTAGAATCACAGCCTAAGGTATTAATAGGGGTATGCATCAATACGCTCTCTGTGGCGCTCCTCCTCTGGTACTTCAACAAAGCCATTTCCACTATAGAGAATCTTCTGATCCTCTACAGAAAGGTAACTGGCTACACGCGCCATATACTCTTTTGTCTTCTCCTTCTGATAGGCAATTCTCTTGGACTGCATATCCTTTATTTTCTGACTCATCGTACCCATAAGCACATTTTTACGCCACAAAAGTACGAAAAAAAATCATTAGCACAAAACAAAAGCAAGTTTTTTTAGTGCTATGCTCCATTTTCATAACCCTTGCAAACAGAAAAAGACCATCTGCTACCACAGGTAATCCTCAACATAGTCGAGGAATCTGGGTTCCTCTGTCCAACCGTAGTTTTTCAGAGTCTGACGGACATAGCGTTCTACTTCAGGGGTGAGCGGGCGGGTGCCGTTGTGATACTCGTAGTAGCGCTTGCGAGAGTAGACATTAATAAGGTGGTTCTTGATGGCTCGCTCCATACGGCCTGGCATGTCGTAATAGATAGTTGACAGTTTGACGGGCATGCGTATGACCTCGTCTTTGCGAAACAAGGGACAACCTTCACGCTGCATCTGCGGATTGCAAAGGTTGACGCAGGTGATATAGAGGCGCTCCTTGGGTTTGTAACTGGCGAGCAGGCTGTGGAGACAATGCTCACGAAGCGGACAAGTCGTGCTGAAGCAGGCCTCATAGTTGTCTGCCTTCTCTGCGAAGATCTCTTCGCGGGTCTTTTGCGTATCTTTCTTTTCCATGGTGCAAAGGTAATAATTTTGTTGGAGATAAAAAAATAATTATCAATAAAAAAAGTAAAAAGCACTATACATTCCTACACAAATCATATATCAAGCTTAATATCAAACACTTACACAATGTATAGAGCATGTATAGTATGATGCGTCTATACATCATTTCCATCAAAAGCAAGTAATTTTAGGCAATAATTGCACCTAACCATCTGAAATACAATATGTTTCTTGTTTGTTTCTTTAATGGAAACAAATTGTTTCACTAAGGGAAACAGATTGTTTCTATTATGGAAACAAAATGTTTCCACATGTGATACATCTAGCGAAACAATCACATTTAAGTTTATCCAAAGCGCATATTTCAAGCCAAATATGGGGTGATTTAGGGGCAATATGCCGTCAGTTGTGTATAGACGATGTATAGCTACAGCCTCTATACATTGTGTATTTTGCTTATTTACAATAGCTTATAGAGATAATGTAGGAATGTATAGGCAAATTGAAATTTTTGAATGAAAAAGTTTCATAAACATTTGGATAGCATCGATATTATTTGTACCTTTGCAACCGTTTATAATGCTTACAACGAAAATGACGAAGATTACTATTATCAAGAACTATCGCAACACGATGACACTCAGGCAGATGGAGATGCCAGAGGTGGTACAGATGATTCAGGAAGAGGCGTACGACGAGCAGTGCAAACAGCTGCGCGACGTCTATCCGTTGGTGGAGGTGCGCCAAATGTACGATGCCATGGACGGCCTGCTGCATCTCTACACGAAGGACATCCCCAAGGTGTGCTTCTCGTCGCTGATGGAGAACAGGAACAAGCAGCGCATCATGAGAGCCTACAACGGACTGGTGCTGCTCGAGGTGAACAACCTCGCTGGTTTCGAG
>ONKL01000050.1 GCA_900318395.1 uncultured Prevotella sp. | reverse complement strand
CGTATAGTAAGAGTTCTGGCTGTCCGTCACAGGAACATTATAGGTCTTTTTGGCCTCACCCTTGATCAATACAGGCATGCCAGCAGGCACGTCCTTCACTCTCGTCAGCCAGATAATCTCTGCATCCTTATCATAGCCAGTTGCGATATAAGCCTTGATCTCGTCAGAATAACTGAAGTCCAAAGATTTGTCACCACAATAAGAAGCCTTACCGCTCTTGCCGATAGTGATAGCAGCAGTCTCTCCCATCTCAATGATGTTCTTGAAGTCACTCCAGCCTTCAGCCTGCTCATACTTCTCCTTTGATCCTGCAGGAACATAGAGTACGCAGGTTTCCACGTCAACCTCTGCGAAGACAGATGAGGCACCGCTGCTACGAGTGCCCGCCGCAGTTGATGAGCCTAATTGTATTGGCTCTTCTGCGAATACACGGATTTCCTTCAGACCAGTACAACCTGCAAAAGCATTATTGCCAATTTCTGAGATAGTCTCTGGAATCGTCACTTTCTCAATAGTGGTATTGTTCGCAAAGGCGCCCTCACCAATAGACGTCACCTCATACTTTTCACCTTCGATTTCAACTTCAGGACGTATTTCCACTTCAGTGGCAGACTTATCTGAAGTCTCTACCGATACAGTTTTCTCTTCCTCATTGGGAATGTAAACGACCTCTTCTTCCACTGCAGCCTCAATGATTTCTTTGAAGTCTTTCCAATAATCAGCCGCTGCGTAAGCATCCTTACTACCAGCTGGCACATAGAGCTTAGCATTGGCTATACCATTAGAGAAAATGCTCCCATCCAATGCTACAGGACTTGGATTCATATTGATAACGGTCTCAATATTTGCAGAATAGAAGGGATCGCCTTGATATTCATTAACACTCTTAGGAATAGTCACAGAAGTCAGGCTGCTCACACTGAATGCGCTTGCGCCTAGGAATTTTACACCCTCAGGAATAACTACTGAGGTAAGTTTGGTACTGGCAAAAGCATCCTGCTCGACTCGCTCCAAACTTCCAGGGATAGAAACAGACTTAAGGCTACTACAATATTTGAACGGGCGCCCCTCCATGGTTTTAAGTCCATTAGGCAGCACAACAGACTCCAAAGCAAAACAATATTGGAATGCTGCCCATCCAATAGACTCAAGTCCCTCAGAGAAGTTCACAGTCTTTAGAGCAGAACAATTTTGGAATGCACGTTGTTTAATCGCCTTCACACTGCTGGGAATGGTAATCGAGGTCAGTGCACAATTATGGAAGGCATACTCACCGATAGTGGTCACAGTTTCTGGAATTGTTACAGAGGTCAATCGACATCCACTAAAGGCAGCATACCCAAAGCCAATAACCGTATAATTATTCCCGTCTTTTCCTGTCACGGAAGCAGGGATAACAAGAGTGCCCTCAGTAGACCGGTCAATAGCAGGGGTCGCATTGTCTATGTTATCACTTATTTCACCACTACCTACAATCACATTCCTCGGCTCAATACTTGTTATCTTATAAGTAACACCGTCAACAGTGAACGTATCGTCTACCTTGTATTCTATAGTATTTGTCTCCACGATGTTCTTAAACTTCTTCCAGCCATCTGCGGCCTCATATTTGGCTTTTGAGCCTACAGGGACATAGAGTGTGGCATCTGGCATCGTGCCGTCAAAATCCACAATAAACACATCGTCACTGATGGCCGTAGGATTAGGATTCAAGCTGATGATCTCTTTCAACTTCTTACAATTGGAACAGATCTCTGAGGACAAAGCCGGAGTCTTAGCAGGCAGCTTGATGGTAGCCAGACTATGGCAATTCCAAAACGCAGCATAGTCAATACGCTCCACAGTATTGGGAATGACAAGCGTTTCAAATCCGCAACCATCGTACGAACTATAACCTATCTGCTTGACACTGGCGGGCAGGACCAACTCCTTGATGCTGTACTGACCGTAGAAGGCAGAAGGACCGATAATCTCCACTCCATCGGGAACGACCGTAACCTTACAACCCGTGATAAGTGTCTTGGTATTCTTGTTGATGATGGCATTGCATCCTCGTGGCGACTCATAAACGGGATTCTCGCCGTCAACGGTAATTTCCACCAAACTCGTACAGTCGCGGAATGAGGTTCCATTAATGGTGGTCACGTTCTTCGGAATAAATATCGAAGTAAGACTGCTGCAAATACCAAAGGCCGCATGTTCAATAGACGTGAGGCCCATAGGCAATTCCACACTCTTCAATGCATAATCACCGAAAAATGCTGCCTCGCTGATCTTTGTGAGGCCAGTGAAGTATTTCAGTTCGTTGAAGCTGGTAATCTCTTCATTTCCCTCGAACACCTCTCCTAAGTCAGTTACAGCAGCAGCCTCCTCATAGCTCAACTCGCCGTCGCCGTTCGTATCCCAGTTCTCCACGCAGATCGCTTTTACTTTCGCATCGGCAAAAGTAATGACTTCTGCAGGACTACCACTACCACCGGGCTCATAACGCGTATCGGTAATCAGCGAAGCAAACAAGAGTTCCCACTGGCTCTGATAAGGATTGTCACCTGCTGGGGTATTGGGATGCGACTCTGCAAAGGTGAAGCCAGAAGCAACCTCGTCATTCTGCCCCAACAAGAGCCAGAAATCGCTCTCACCTCCAGAAACTTTCTGGTTATTGTCTGCTCCAGCCATGATCGGGTCGTTCCAAGTAACATCAACCGCATACCAGTTGTTATTTTCCATCTGCACCTCATTCCACATGTGAGCCTCACCAGTACCTGACTTGCTGCTTTTGGCATTACCATTAGCCAAGATACAAGGAATAGACAGCTTGTCACACAGGCATTTGAAGGCACGGGCATATCCCTCACAGACTGGTCCCAAAGCACCTGTGCTCTCACGCAATGCACTCATTGAGCTCCAAGCAATATCAGCTGCTGTTCCTGTTTGGAGTAAGTCTGAATTATAGCTGTTATGCTTTGTCAACCAGTCGTTCAAACCAAAAACCTGTTCATAACGGGTTTTGCTTTTGTAGGATTCTGCGATAGAATTCACCTTTGTCTTAAATTCCGTTACGGCAGATGATAACGTAGTAGGATCACGGAACTCCGGTATTCGATAATCAAAATCATCACCTTTCAATACAAATGTAAGAGTCAAAGTATAATTTGCAGTTCCTGTGCCTACAGAAGGATCATACGAGTAATTATACCCCCACATGCTACTCCAATTTGCAGAATTACCAGTCCAGAATGCTTCCGGATAATCATAGTTCATACAAAGGGTCAGATAGTTCATAAAGCATGTGTATTCATTCATGATATTACCACATCTTTCCTGAACTGCATTACCCGCAGCTTCTTGTATAACATCATCACTTGAACTTGCAGGGAAGGTAAAATCTGCAGAACCATTAATTGTCTTGACTGTCACATAATAAACACCTGAATTAGATTCTGCCTTTTCTGGATTTGACAACCAGTTTTCTTGACCATCTAAAACTTCCTGCACTTTTGTCCCGTACAACTGATAGAAGTCTATCAGATAGCCTGGCATGTTCCCGATTCGATCAATCCATCTTAAAGGAGTGTCATCTCCTCTTGTGAGTGCAGTACGTCTTGGCTGAATTCCTTCGAAATCAGACCATTTCAGATGGCGCACGTCTACCTTAATCTGAGGACCTTCCACATAGACTGGACCTCCACTCTTTTTCTGTCCTTGAGCTACTAGGCTCGTCATACATAACAGACAGAGAACCAAAACATTCCTAAATGTACTAAAAGATTTCATATCGCAATTGTTTTCAGTTAATATGCCGACAAAGATACAAAAAAATCCCGAAACAGCCAAGCATTTCGAGATTTTTTTGAATATTAAAAGATATAGAGTCTATTTTATCACGACCTTTTTACCGTTTTTGATATAGAGTCCCTTGCCTGGGTTCATGACGCGCTGGCCCTGGAGCGTGAACCACTCATCACTCTTCACTTCTCTACTTCTCACTTCTTTGATGCTTGTAGTGCCGTCTTCATCGTCATAGCTGACATTAATAGAGCGGGTAAATACAAATACATTAAGTGGAACCTGAAGATAAGCCTTATTCTTATTGATTTTGGCACTACCACTCACACTTACGAATGTACCATTTTTCAGGTAGAAGTTTTTCTTATCCCCATCAGTCTCTCCAATTGTTATGGGATCACCAATATTGCCCACTAAGAAGTTTGCATAGGCAGATCTCACAATTGTTACAGGAATGGGATGAGGTCCTTCAACTCCCTTCACCAAGATTCCAGTACCAGCAGGAACATTCATGACACGAGTCAGCCAGATGGTCTTTGTGTGATCGTCATAGCCTGTAGCTGTATAAGCCTTGACATTCTCCACGTTCGAGAAGTCGAGATCATACTCACTGCAGTAGGTAGTCTTACCTGAACTACCGATAGAAATAACAACGGTATTTTCTTGAGCAGTGAAAGTACCAGTGACAATGACATCCTCTGCAGGCATCGTTGCCGGAATAGTACTCCATCCAGAGAAATTGAAACCATCCTTCTTGGGCTCTGGCTCTGGTGTAATGGCTGCGCCCTCAAATATGTCATATGTCTTATAAACCTCATCGTCTACCTTATATGTCAACTTATGAGTTGCAACAACAGCCAGCGGTACAATTTCCTTGAATGTACTCCATGGAAGGGCTGCCTTATAAGCTTCCTCACTAACAGCCGGTACATGCAAGGTAATATAATCAGGATAAGAATCATTAAATGCATCGGCAAGCGTATTTGGTACTTTCTCTGCGTAAATATAAACATTCTCCAGCTGTTCGCATGAAGCGAAAGCATAGGTACTGATCAAACTGACAGAAAGACCGATATTCAATGTGGTCAACTCTGTACATGCCATAAACGCTGATCCACCAATTGTCTTCACACTATTTGGTATCGTTACTGTGGTCAACTTTGGGCAGTTTCTAAACGCGTTGTTGCCGATTTCCACCAATCCCTCGGAGAGTGAGACAGATGACAATGAAGTACAATTACAGAAGGCTGAACTATTGACATGTGTAACATTGCCAGGAATGGTGACAGAAGTCAGACTGCTACAACCTTCAAAGGCAAAGTTGTCAATGGTCTGCAAACCAGTACCGATTGTCAGAGAGCTCAAATTACTACAATCTTTGAACACATTAGTTCCAAGAGTTCTCAAGCTGTTAGGAAGAACTATTGACCCCAACTGGCCACAACGGAGGAAAGCCTCATTATCAATCTTGGTCACCGTCTCAGGAATGTTCACTTTCGCCAGATTAGCACAATCCCTGAATACCATGCCACCGATAGTTACAACACCATCTTCAATAGTTACTGTGGTTAAACCAGTACATTCGTTAAATGCGACGCTCTCAATCGTAGTAACTGTACCTGGGATAGTCATCGATGTCAGGCTCTTACAACCATCAAAGGCAGAGCCGTCAATTTTAGTCACACTAGCAGGAATCGTGAAAGAGGCAAGAGATGAACAGCCTTTGAATGTGCTGTTAGGAATTGTGGTCCATGTATTGGGAATTGTAACACTAACAAGATTAGGACAATCATGGAATATGCCATTGCCAGCAGTTGTAACACTGGCGGGGATGGTCATGGTCGTCAGACCTGAGCACTCATAAAAAGCAGAATTCCCGATTTCAGTTACACTCTCAGGTATAGTAAAGGCAGTAAGTGCTTGACAGCCTCTAAAGGCATAATCACCGATTCTAGTCACACCTGCGGGAAGAGTGATGGATGCCAGACTGCTACAATTGTGGAAAAGATAATTATCGATAACAGTCAGATTTGAGGGAAGTGTTATTGACTCCAACTTAATACATCCAGTAAAGGCATATTCACCGATACTCGTTACATTGTCGGGAATCGTGATAGTAGGCAGACTCTCACACTCAAAGAATGCTTTCACTCCAATGTCCTTCACACCACTGCCTATCGTCACTGAAGTGAGTCCACTACAGCGCCAAAAAGCATTCTCACCAATAGACGTAACACTATTAGCAATGGTTACAGCTGTCAGATACTTGCAACCAGAAAATGCATCTTTCTGAATCGCGGTCACATCATATGTAACATCCTCATACGTCACCTGCCCAGGAATCGTAACTGATCCTGAATACGGATTCGTCCCTGATGATACTTCAGCAACCTTGGCTTTACTGATCAGATTGTAATAGATGCCATTAATCTCAACTACTGCTGCTCTTGAATAAAAAGCTAAAGACAGTACACATAATAATAAGTATAATTTCTTCATATCGGTATAATTATTTGGTTGTTAATTATCTTATACAGCGGCAAAGATAAGAAAAAATCCCGAAACTTCCAAATGTTTCGGGACTTTTTTATAATATAATAAGGTATAGTGCTATCTGATCCTGTCCATCGAGCGGACGAGTTTCTCGTCGGCGAGGATGCCTCGGCGGGCGAGAAAATAGCAGATCAGGGAGATGGCAGGGAAGACGGCAGGCCACGTGGGACGGAAGTCTATTGTTCCCCAGGCCTTATCGCCCACCATCTGAGCGATGACGAAGTAGCAGACATACCATCCTATCACCAACAGCATATTGAACAGACAGAAGAGTGCCTGCATCTTGCGGTTATGATATATAAATATGGTATAGGTGGCGATGGCAGCTGTGGGCAGAAGAATAGCCAGCAGAGGCCAGCAGTCAAAGTGATGCTTGCCCAGAGGGTCGGTATACCACAAGTTATAGAGACGTGCCACCTCAAGACCTTCGACCTTGAAGGAACCTATCTGCATACAAAGACAGATGACGGTCATAATGATGGCCGCCATCAGATATAGGGTTTGTTTACGTTGCCACACGGAGATCTAAAATTTAATGTTTAATGTGTAACGTCTTAGTTCTCCTGATTCTCACGAGAAGGGTCACGCCAGTACACTTTGTCCTCAATGAACTCCTGAGTGGCCAGCAATGTCGGCTTCGGCAGCTTCTCGTAATAACGAGAGATCTCTATCTGCTCACGATTCTCGAACACTTCCTCCAAAGAGTCGTTGTAAGAAGCAAACTCAGCCAGTTTCTTCGACAGGTCTTCCTTGATCTGAACACTGATCTGATTGGCACGCTTAGAGATAATGGCAACACTCTCGTAGATATTACCAGTATCCTTGCAGAAGTCCATAATGTTACGGGTCACGGTATTCACCGGTGCTTTTGATTTCTTGTAATCCATATCTTACTCTTTAATAACTTTTTTACACTTTGCGATATATTTCTGTGCTGTAGCAGCATTCTTCGATTCGGGGAACTCGTTGAGGAAGCCATAGCACTCATCCTCTGCATCACGATAACGCTCCACGCGCTTCTCCTCAGAGCTATTTTCTGCGAGGTGAAACTTGCTCTTCATGATGAGAACCATGAAATCCTCACGCAGACTGCAGTAGGGATAATCCTTCAGACAGTTCTGAGCCGTGATGATGCACGACGTATAGTTGCTCTCATCGTTGGAGTTGATGTTTCCGAAATAGCCTCCCAGATTGTAATAGAGCTCTGCTGAGAGATACTCTTTCTGAATCAGTTTGTCGTGAAGCTCATACAAACGCTCGTTGGCCTGAGCACGCAACTTGGATTCCGGATAGAGATCCATGAACTGCTGATAGGCAGTAATGGCACCGTTAGTAGGCGACTGATCCAGACGAGGTTCTGGGGCACTCTGATAGAGCGACTGACCTACGTAGAAGGCAGCAGGCTCAGCAAAGAGGCCATGAGGATAACTTGTGCCATACTTCTTGAAGGTGGCAGAAGCCGACTCATAGTCACGATTGTTGTACTGAGCCATACCAAGCATATAGAGACACTCCTGAGCCTCGTCACTGCCCTTCTTCATCGTGACCACATCCTCCAACAAGGAAATAGCCTGCTGAAAACGGCCATTGGCAAAGCACTCCTTAGCGTACTCGTACTTGACTTCGCTATCTCCGTGCTTGTAGACTGCGTTGAATTCAGAGGCACAGCTCGTCATCAACAGCGCCACACATGAGCATATCACTAATCCTTTTTTCATATTCGGGGTGCAAAGTTACACATTTTTTGGCACGGATGACACGGATTACACAGATTTTTTGAAAAAATTAATAATAAATAGGAGAAAAATGCCAGAAATGAGGCTTTTTTATTACCTTTGCAGTTCAAAACGCATTGTAAATGGGAAAATTCATACTTACATCAGACTATCAACCCACAGGTGACCAGCCAGAAGCCATCAGACAGCTGACGGAAGGGCTGGAGCGTGGTGACAAGGCTCAGGTGCTGCTCGGCGTGACGGGTTCTGGAAAAACCTTCACGATGGCAAATGTGATTGCAAACCGCAACCGCCCTACCCTCATCCTGAGCCATAACAAGACGTTGGCAGCCCAGCTTTATGAGGAGATGAAGGGTTTCTTTCCTCAGAATGCGGTTGAATATTATGTCAGCTATTATGACTACTACCAACCAGAGGCCTACCTGCCTGCCACTGATCTCTATATCGAGAAGGACTTATCTATCAACGACGAGATAGACCGATTGAGACTATCAGCCGTATCAAACTTGTTATCAGGGAGGAATGACGTTATCGTTGTATCTTCAGTTTCATGTATCTATGGTATGGGAAGTCCTGTGGCCTTACAGGAGAATGTGATTGACCTGCACGTAGGACAGAAACTGGACCGCAACGCCTTGTTAAGGAAATTAGTACAGTCGCTTTACGTCAGGAACGATCTAGATCTTCAGCGTGGCAACTTCCGTGTGAAGGGTGATACGGTAGATATCGCGATGGCTTATAGTGAGGTGGTGCTGCGAGTCACCTTCTGGGATGACGAGATCGATGCCATCGAGGAGGTTGATGCCGTCACCTTCGACCGTCTTGCGAAATTTGAGGAGTATCGCCTCTACCCAGCCAATCTCTTTATGACCTCACAGGAGCAGACGAACATCGCCATCCGTCAGATACAAGACGACTTGGTGAAACAGGTGGCATTCTTCGAGGAGATGGGCGACCCCATCAAGGCACAGCGCATCAAAGAGCGCGTGGAGTATGATATGGAGATGATTAAGGAACTGGGCCATTGTTCAGGCATCGAGAACTATAGCCGCTATTTCGATGGCCGACAGGCAGGAGAACGCCCCTATTGCCTGCTCGACTTCTTCCCCGATGACTATCTGCTCTTCATAGACGAGAGTCATGTATCTGTGCCTCAGATCAGTGCGATGTATGGTGGTGACAGAAGCCGTAAGAGCAATCTCGTGGAATACGGTTTCCGCTTGCCTGCCGCTTTCGACAACCGTCCGTTGCGCTTCGAAGAGTTTCTGGAGGAGGTGAATCAGGTCATTTACGTCAGTGCTACCCCTGCCGACTTCGAGCTGGCAGAAGCTGAAGGCGTAGTTGTAGAACAAGTCATCCGCCCCACTGGTCTGTTGGATCCTGAGATTGAGGTGCGCCCCAGTGAGAATCAGATCGACGACCTGCTGGATGAGATCCTGACACGCAGTCATAGAGATGAACGTGTGCTAGTGACCACCCTCACCAAACGTATGGCGGAGGAACTGAGCGAATATCTCCTGAATCATGGTGTACGAACAGCCTATATCCACAGCGATGTCGCCACATTGGAACGTGTGAAGATCCTCAGCGATTTACGTCAGGGTATTTATGATGTCCTGGTGGGTGTCAACCTCCTTCGAGAGGGACTGGACCTGCCCGAAGTATCGCTGGTGGCAATCCTCGATGCCGACAAAGAAGGTTTCCTCAGAAGTCACAGGAGTCTGACCCAGACTGCAGGACGCGCTGCACGAAACGTGAATGGCAAGGTCATCATGTATGCTGATACCATTACCGCCTCCATGCAGTTGACCATCGACGAGACCTTACGTCGGAGGATGAAACAGATGCACTATAACGAGGAACATGGCATCACGCCGAAACAGATTGTGAAGAACCTCACCTTCAGTGCTCTTCAGAAGGAGGATCGTGCGGATATCAAGGAACTCAAGCGTGCTTCTAACATCCCGTCTGACGGAGGAGCTGGTGGCACGATTGCAGCAGATCCGATTGTAGAGCGTATGACCAGACCACAGTTGGAGAAGAGTATTGCAGATACCACACGCCTGATGAAGGAGGCTGCGAAGAACCTCGACTTCCTGCAGGCCGCCCAGTACCGTGATGAAATCATCCGACTGCAGAAGGAGCTGGAGATGAAATAATGTGGAATGAGGAATGTGGAATGTGGAATGAGGAATGTGGAATGAGGAATGTGGAGTGTGGAGTGAGGAGTGTGGAGTGAGGAGTGTGGAATAACTCTGTTTGGTTAATAAAACCAAAAAAAAGGTAATGCACGAGTACTTTTCACTTTACACTATCCACTTTTCACTTCTTTTTTGTACTTTTGCACACAATTACAATAAGAAAACAAAGATGAAGAAGTTTTTAATCGCCATTCTGTTGGCATTGCCAATGACCATCTCCGCACAGGACAACACTTGGGAGAGAATAGAGGTTGAACCTGTGGAAAAAGAAAATCCCGATGCCAAATACCTGGCTGAGAACGCTGTCCCCATGGTGGACGGAAAGGTAGAGTTCCACACCGTCATCAAGGCACCTGGCAAAAGTGCCGACGAGATCTACAGCATCCTGTTGAAGCAATTAGAGAAGATGGTGCAGGAGCCTAACCAGATTGAGAACAGCGTTGTCGCTATTCATGATTCCATCAAGCATGAGTTGGCAGCCGTCTTCCACGAATGGCTCGTTTTCAAGCATTCAGCGCTCTCGCTCGACCGTACCAAGTTTAACTATCAGCTCCACGTGCTGTGTTCCGATGGAGCTGCCGACGTGACGATGTTACGCCTTAACTATGATTACGATCTCGACCGTAAGCCCATCCACTATTCAGCAGAAGAATGGATCTCCGACAAATATGCTGTCAACAAGAAGGGTACGAAGCTCTACCCTCTCTCAGGTAAGTTCCGCAGGAAGACCATTGACCGCAAGGACTTCATCTTCAACAAGTTCGAATCTCTTCTTAACGAAAAGAAATGAGCAAGGATCAGATACGCAACATACTGAATATCCTCTTCATGATAGGAGCTGCCGTGGGAATGTACTTCTACCTCTCGAAAAACGAGGAGAAGCATAACTTAGGCTTGTACATCATTCTCTTCTCGATGGTCTTCAAGATCACCGAATCAGCTCTGCGAATGATCAAATGACACTATGACTAAAAGACTGAGTCTGTTTTTCGTTGCACTGTTGGCGCTGACATCTGTCAGTGCCCAAGACACGTTTAACCAGATTGACGAGATGGGTAACGTGACCCAGCGCAGCGACAACACGAAATTCAATAAGCACAACAACGACACGACGAAGAACAAGGTGATTCCCAAGGGTATCTATGTGTGGACCATCGACAAGAAGTTTGGCAATGTGATCCCAGCAGTGCCTGACACGATGCCTCACCTCTTCATGAACACCACCTTCAACACAGGTACCTATGGCGAGTACAACACTACGGGTAACAACTACACATCGCGCCTGAGCAGAATCTTCATCAATCGTCCTGTCGTCAATGATATCTTCATCTTTACGCAGCCCTACAGCTTTGTGGAGAAAAGGCCCGAGAAGTTCCTCTTCATGAACACCCTCTCGCCCTATACCAACATCCTCTACGACAACTGTGGTGATAAGACCAACGGCGAGGATCACATCGATGCCAAATTTGCCGTCAATGCCAACAAGCGCTTCAACGTAGGCTTCGACCTCGACTACGCGTATGCCAGAGGCTACTATAGCAATCAGAGTACCTCCCACTTCAATGCAACCATCTTCTCCTCCTATCTGGGTGATAAATACAACATGCACTTCTTCTTTAATGCGGCGCATCAGAAAGCTGCAGAGAACGGAGGTATAGGCGACGATGAGTACGTCACCCACCCTGAGTCAAAGACAGACAGCTATGCTGAGAACGAGATTCCTACCATCCTCTCGCAGAACTGGAACAGAAACGACCATCAGCATATCTTCCTCTCGCACCGCTATAATATCGGTTTCTACAGATTAGTGAAGATGACGGAGGCTGAGATCAAGGCGAAGAAATTTGCGGAGGAATCACGCAAGCAGAAGGAAGCGAAAGAAGGAAAGAGTGGACTCGAGAACAGTGGGCGCGATACCCGTGAGCCCGTCAAGAAAGCCTCCTCAGGTCGCCCCGAAGGTGCCAAGATCATGGGTAAGGAACCCACAGGCGCCAAAGACTCTTTAAATATCGCTGTCGACTCTACCCGTATTCAGGTAAACGGACAGGCTGCCATCGACAGTCTGAAGCGCCAGCAGGAGATTCAGGACTCCATCGACGCTACGATGAAACGCGAGTATGTGCCTGTCACCAGTTTCATCCACACCTTCGAACTGAACAACTACGATCATATCTACCAGGCCTACCAGACACCACAAGGATATTATCTGAACAGGTACTATACGAAAGGACTGGAATATGGCAACGATTCGATCTATGACCAGAGCAAGCACTTCCAGATGAAGAACACCTTCGGACTGGCGCTGCTCGAAGGCTTCAACAAATACATGAAGGCCGGACTGAAGGGATTCATCACGCATGAGTACCGTACGTTCAGCATGCCAGATACGCTTGAGAATAGTACCACCTTCAAGCAATCGTGGAAGGAACACAACATCAGTGTGGGAGGACAGTTGAGCAAGACGCAAGGCAAGACGCTCCACTTCAATCTGCAGGCTGAGTTCTGGTTGGCTGGTGAGGATGCAGGACAATTGCATGCCGACTTCAGCACCGATCTGAACTTCCCCCTCTTTGGTGATACAGTACGACTTGCGGCCTCAGCCTATTTCCACAGAGACAACCCCGTCTTCTTCCAACGCACCTACCACTCGAAGCACTTCTGGTGGGATCATAGTGATATGGCCAAGGAGACACGTACCCGACTGGAGGGACTCTTCAAATACGAGAAGACGAACACTGCCGTGCGGGTAGCCATCGAGGAGATTCAGAACTACACCTACTACGGCATGAGCTATGATGCGACAGCAACCTCCCGTACCAATCTGAGGGCAGGCGTCTTCCAGGAGTCGGGCAACATCAACATCCTCACGGCTCAGCTGCACCAGAATTTCCGTTTAGGTCCGCTCAACTGGGAGAATGTGATTACCTATCAGAACTCCAGCAATAAGGATGTGCTGCCTTTACCCACCTGGAACATCTTCACCAACCTCTATCTGAAGTTCAAGATCGCGAAGGTACTGGGAGTTGAGTTAGGAGCCGATGCCACATTCTTCTCGAAATACTATGCGCCCGATTTCTGTCCGGGCATCAATCAGTTTGCTATTCAGCAGAATGAAGCGAGCAAGATCGAACTGGGAGGCTACCCCTTCCTCGATGTCTACGCGAACATGGTGCTGAAGGGTGTCAGGTTCTTCGTGATGATGACGCATGTGAACAATGGTTCAGGCAACCACATGAAGTTCCTCGCTCCCCACTATCCCACGAACGGCAATGTGCTGCACCTGGGTGTCAGCTGGAACTTCTTTAACTAGGCTATACCAACAGCAGCCCGACGCTGACCAAGACGCCATAGATAAAGATATTACGCGCTGTTTCTCCCAAGATGAGATTCAGCGCTTTTCCTTGATAGATACGCTTCATCTTCAGATACGTAAAGAGATGAAGCACCAGATAGAGCAAAGGCAGCAGCGAGGCGAGGATATGCCCGTTCATCCAGAAGGTACCACCCAGGATGACAGCCGCCAAGCCCACACCGACATAAAGCTGCAGCCCAGCCTTCGCCCCCAGGCGCACAATGATCGTATTCTTTCCAGCCAAGCGGTCATTATCCCTATCCCGGAAATTATTGACAATCAGAAGGGCGTCGATGACCAGACCGCAAGCCAGAGAAGCCAAGAAAACCTGGGCTGTGACCACATGCAGCTGCACGTAATAGGTGCAGCACACAGGGACGATGCCGAAGAACACGAGCACAAGCAGATCACCCAGTCCCTGATAAGAGAAGAAAGTGGTATAGAGGAAGGCGAAGATCACGCAGACGATGCCCACGAAAATCATCTCGAACCCACCATAATAGACCAGCGGCAGTCCGATGACGCAAGCCAAACATGTGGTAAGGGCGATGGCCTTCTTCATCGAATCGAGTTTCACCCATCCTTGTGCACAAGCCCTTCGCGGCCCCAGTCGCGTCTCAGCATCATCCGTACCGTTGGCAAAATCGAAGAAGTCGTTGATGAAGTTCGCATCGATCTGCATGGCGAAGGAGAAGAGCAGACAGAGCAGCGCAGCTGTCCAGCTGAACTCAGCACCAATATAGCTTGGCACATCGACCCAAGCCAATGCCACACCAATCATCACAGGCACCGCAGCCCCCGATAAAGTCTTCGGACGAGCCGCCAAGAGCCACGCCTGAACAGAATCTGTCTTAATTTTCCTTTCTTCCATCTCTATTTTTCACTTTTTATTTGCAAAAGTAATCAGAAATTCGTATATTTGCAAAATTATTTGAGACTTTTTATGATTAACAACAGCCCAAGCCTAGATTTAGTGGAGTTTATCGAGACACAGATACTCCCGCGTTATGCAGCTTTCGACCGTGCCCACAATATGGAGCACGTCACTCGTGTCATCCGTAGTTCACTGGAGCTGGTGAAGACCACTGGAGCCGATATCAACATGGTCTACACCATTGCCGCCTATCATGATCTGGGGATGTCTGGGCATCGTGCCGACCACCATATCCGAGGCGGAAAGATCCTGACTGCAGATGCCAGGCTGAAGAAATGGTTCACGCCAGAGCAACTGAAAGTCATGAAGGAGGCAGTAGAGGATCACCGTGCCTCAGCCAGCAGAGCCCCAAGGAGCATCTATGGGAAGATCGTGGCAGAAGCCGATCGCGACATCGAGCCGATGATGGTGATCCGACGCACCATCCAGTTCGGTCTTGCCAACTCCCCGCAGCTGGATAAGGAAGGTCAGTGGAAGCGATTCCTCGAACACATGAACAGCAAGTACTCGAAAGACGGATATATCAAACTGTGGATTCCCAATTCGCCCAATGCCAAGAAACTCAACGAACTGCGTAACCTCATAGCCCAGCCTGTACAACTGCGCGAGGCCTTCAACAAGATCTATGCTGAAGAGCTGGCAACGATGGCTGCTGAAGAAAAATCCCCTACTGCATGAAGTAGAGATAGTAGACAGCTGCCAGAATCACCACCAACGCAATCAACACCGCAGACTTGATGAGGCAGGAAGCCACCTTCTTCACTACCAGGAAGGCCACTATGATGGCCACCAGCACGAAAATGTAATATCCGATATTCTCCATTACTTAAACAGTTTTCTGAATGATGTAGGAACAGACGTCTCAAACTCCATCGGTGCGCCAGTCACAGGATGATGGAAGCAGAGCAGCCAAGCATGCAGACACAAGCGATGCAGGGGATCGTCGCCGTTGCCGTACTTCGGGTCACCACAAACGGGGTGCCCCATATCAGCAGAGTGCACACGTATCTGGTTCTTACGGCCTGTCTCGAGCTTGAACTCCACCAGCGAGTGCTCCGTCGTGCGGGCCATCACGTGGAAATGCGTCACCGCATACTTGCCGCCATTATCGGTGGGCGAAGAGTAGGTCACGTAGGCCTTGTTGTCCTTCAACCAGTTGGCGATGGTACCCTCATCCTGCTCCATCTCACCAGAGCAGACTGCCACATAGCGACGGTCGTAGACGATCTGATGCCAGTTGTGCTCAAGTATCTGTTCCGTCTCGATATCCTTCGCATAGACCATCAGACCGCTCGTGTCGCGATCCAGACGATGCACCACGTGGGCAGTACACTTCTGGCGCGATTTCTTGAAATAGTCGTCGAGCACGCTCTTCACGTTCAGGCTCGAGTGCCCAGCCGCCATCGAGAGAATGCCCTCAGCCTTCTCGATGACAATCAGCCACTTGTCCTCATAGACGATCTTCACATAACGGTTCTTGAAGCCCTGCTGGTTGCGCTTGGTCTTACTCACCGCCACCTTCATGCCTCGCTCCAGCGGGAAGTCAAACTGACTGACGGTCTTACCGTTCACCTTCACGCCCCTACCCTGCAGCGTGGCCTTGATCTTCGATTTCGTCTGTGGCACGTTGGCAATCAGCCACTCCAACAGCGGCTTGGGTTCCTCTACGACGAAGTGCTCGTAGTCGCCCTCACGGTTATATTCTGCGTTGTATCTCATATCAGGGGGCAAAGGTACAAAAAAAACCGCAAACTCCAAAAAGTCTGCGGTCATTTTTGCACCATAGTGATCTCTTCTCAGAGCCGCTCACCTCTGGTGCGCTTAGTTTGTATTAGTAGAATTTAAAGTAGCGGCGTGCGTTGTTGTAGCTGATGTCCTCAACCATACGTCCGAGGATCTCCATATCGCATGGCAGCAGTCCCTTCTCGACGTCGTTGCCGAGGATGTTGCAGAGGATGCGACGGAAGTACTCATGGCGCGGATAGCTCAGGAACGAGCGGCTGTCGGTAAGCATACCCACGAAGCGGCTGAGCAGACCCAGCACTGAGAGGGCGTTCATCTGGCGGATCATACCGTCCATCTGATCATTGAACCACCAGCCTGAACCGAACTGGATCTTGCCTGGCTCACCACCCTGGAAGTTGCCCAGCATCGTGGCGATCACCTCGTTGGCACAAGGATTCAACGTATATAATATGGTACGCGTGAGCTTATCCTTCATGTTCAGCTTATTCAGGAAGTTCGACATAGCCTTGGCGGTATTGAACTCTCCGATAGAGTCGAAGCCTGTGTCGGCACCCAGCTGATTGTACATCTTCGTGTTATTGTCGCGGATGGCGCCATAGTGGAACTGCTGTGTCCAGTCGGCATCGGCATCCATCTCTGCCATCACCGTGAGGAAGCAGTTCTTGAACTGGCGGATCTCGAGCTTAGAGAGCGACTGACCACGCATAGCCTTCTCGAAGATGGTCTCGATCTCAGAATCGGTGTACTCCTCATCGTAGAACTCCTCGATACCGTGATCGGAGAGCTTACAGCCGTTGGCTGCGAAGAAATCGTGACGTTTCTGGAGGGCGTCGACCATATCAGCGAATTTAGTGATGCTCACACCCGATACGTCAGCCAGCTGGTCAACATACTTGGCGAACTCGGGCTTCTCGATGTTCATCGCCTTGTCAGGACGCCAGGCAGGGATCATCATCGGATCGTCCTGTGCCTTGTGCTTGGCATACTCGATATGATTGTGCAGGTCGTCTACAGGGTCGTCGGTGGTACAAACGCACTCCACGTTGTAGTGCTTCATCAGGCCACGTGCAGAGAACTCAGGCTGCTTCAGCTTCTCGTTACACTCGTCGAAGATCTCGCGGGCTGTCTTGGGGCTCAGCTGCTTGGTGATACCGAAGGCAGTCTTCAGCTCCAGGTGTGTCCAGTGGTACAGCGGATTACGGAAGGTGTAGGGCACCGTCTCTGCCCACTTCTCGAACTTCTCCCAGTCAGAGGTATCCTTGCCTGTGCAATACTTCTCGTCGACACCGTTGGTACGCATAGCGCGCCACTTATAGTGGTCACCACCGAGCCAGAGCTCTGTGATGCTCTTGAAACGATGATCGTTGGCCACCATCTCGGGGATCAGGTGACAGTGATAGTCGATAATCGGCATCTTAGCCGCATGGTTGTGATACAGGTCCTGAGCCGTCTGGGTCTCGAGAACGAAGTTATCATCATTGAACTGCTTCATAATTTTTTGATGTTTTAGCTTGTTGTTTTAAATTTTGTGCAAAGATAGTGAAAATTTCGCAGAAAAGCGCTACCTTTGCAGAAAAATAACCACGTAAACGTTTGTTTTTATGCGTACCAGGATCTTACTTATCTATACGGGAGGCACCATCGGCATGAAGCGCAATCCCAAGACGGGCGCCCTCGAGCCGTTCGACTTCGAACAGCTGCTGCAGAACGTGCCCGAACTGAAACAGTTTGATATCCAGATTGATGCCTATCAGTTTGATCCCCCCATCGATTCGAGCGACATGTCGCCTGCTCTCTGGACGGATCTCTCGCATTGTATCGCCGATCGCTACGACGACTACGACGGATTCGTGGTGCTGCACGGTACCGACACGATGGCCTATACGGCCTCTGCCCTCTCCTATATGCTCGAGAACCTGACGAAGCCCGTCGTCTTCACAGGCTCACAGCTGCCCATCGGCCAGTTGCGCACCGACGGCAAGGAGAATCTGATTACGGCTGTCGAGATTGCTGCTGCGAAGGATGACAAAGGGCGTGCGATGGTGCCCGAGGTGGGTATCTACTTCGGAGGTCATCTGCTGCGCGGCAACCGCACCACCAAGCAGAGCGCCGAGGAGTTCAATGCCTTCGAGTCGTTCAACTATCCCCATCTGGTGGATGCTGGGGTGAACATCACCTACCATCGCGACCGCATCCTGAAGCCCGACTTCTCGAAGCCAATGACCCCTCACTTCCGGCTGGATAACAATGTGATCATCTTCTCGCTCTTTCCAGGCATCCGCGAAGACCTCATCCGCCATATCATACACACGCCCAATCTGAAGGCTATCGTCATGCGCACCTTCGGATCGGGCAATGCTCCTCAGAAGTCCTGGCTGCTCAATGCGCTCAGGGAGGGAACGAAGAACGGTAAGGTCATCGTGAACATCAGCCAGTGCATGCAGGGGGCTGTCGAGATGAGCCGTTACGACTGCGGTTTCCATCTCCAGGAGGCTGGTGTCATCAGCGGTCGAGACTCAACGGTCGAGAGTGCCGTCACCAAGCTGATGTTCCTCCAGTCGCACTATCCCGACGATCCCGACACCGTGCGCCGCCTCATGCAGCAGTCTATCCGAGGCGAGATGAGTGTCTGATCATTTCTTCCAGAACCGCTCAGTGATGTCCTCCATCTCACCGTTTTCCAAGATGTGATAGAGGCGCTGGTTGGTGGTGGGACTCTTCAGGGGACCCAGGTGACGGATGTAGGGACCGATCTTGATATAATCGAAGTCCTGCTTGTTCACCTTGGCAGAGATGACCGTCTTACCACTATACCAGGCGACCTTGAACTGCGGGTGCTCCTCACGGATATACTGTGCCAGCATGTTGACACCCTTGGGATCATTGTCGCCGCCCATGAAAGAGATACATGTGATGTCGGTACCATATTCCTCCACGAAGTTGTCGATGGCCTCTGTGTTCAGGGGCAGACCGATATCCTCCCAGAGGTAGTGGCTGTGACACCCCGGACAGTGACAAGGGCAATTCGAGATATTGATTGCCAATGTCACTTCGTCCGGTATCTCCTGAAATACGATGCCTGTATTGACGTACTTCAGCATAAGGTTACTGGTATGGTGTGGTTAAATTTCCGCTGTCTGGTATTTGGCGTGAGCGTAGAATCTGCGACCTGCCTCTTCCTGACGAGCCTGCGAGAAGTTGCTCACACGCTTCAGATAACCGATGATACGCGTCATGTAGTCCACGTTTTTCGAATGGCAGTGGGGGCACTCCTTCAGATAGCGCTTGTCGATATGGCCGCAGTCGTTGCATACCGTGTTGGGGATGTTGAACGTGAAGTAGTTGCAACCCTCCTTGGCAGCTACCTTCAGCAGGTGCAGATACTGCTCCTTCGAGAGGTGCTCATCAAGGTTCATGTGGAGGGCAGAGCCACCCGTCAGGTGCTCGATATAGGGAGCGCCGTGCAGCTTGAACTTGTCGATGATGGTCAGCGAGTCGTCCTCTACGACATAGAAGTATGAGTTGTAGCAGTCGCGTGGCACGACGTAGCCGTCCTCACGGTCCCACTTGGCGTGCTTCACGCCCACGTTCTCTGCCGGGATCATCTCACAGTTGAACATCACGTCCTTCGAACGATACTGGCGGTTGTACTTCTCGATGAGTCCGAGGATGCCCTGTACGAAGTGCAGATAGTCGTCGTTAGGCGTAATCTTCAGTCCCATGAACTCAGCAGCCTCCACGAGTCCGTTGATACCGATGGTCAGATACTGGCGCCCGATGTTGATATAGCCGGCGTCGAAGAGTGGCAGCATGCCGTGCTCCTGCAGCTCCTTCAGGTTCTCGTTGTAGGCCAGCTGCACCTTGTGGCAGAGATCGATCACGCCGCCCAGATACTCCAGATAGTCCATCTTGTGGTTCACGGCGTACTGGACACAGCGGTTCAGGTTGATGGTGAGCACGCTCTTCGAGCCTGTGCTGACACCACCTGCACCGAGGGTGTAGCTGAATCCGTTGTCGGTGATCTCATTGCGCAGGCGGCAGCAAGAGCTCAGCGAGTCGGCATTGTAACTCATATAGGTGAAGAATGAGTGTCCCTCGCTGTACATCTCGGCTGTGAACTCGCCCCACTCCTTGTCCTTCGGGTCGCCGTTCTCGTCGGTGAGCAGTGCCATCGTCTCAACGGGGAAGGTCAGCAGGGTCTTCGTGCGCTCCTTGTTGAACCACTTCATGAATCGCTTCTGCAGCCATGAGAGTCCGTCCCAGTCGGGCTTCGAGCCATCGGGGAAGTAGAACTCGCCGAAGATCGACTCGAAGTAGTAGCGGTCGTAGTAAGCCACGTTCCAGAACACAGCCTGGTAGTTACGTGCGCCAGTGGGCTGGTTCAGCGTGTAGACGATCTGCTCGAAGTAGTCGGTGATCACCTTGTCGATAGTGCGCTTCTTCAGCGAGAGGTCTGCCTGGTCGTTGGCGCGCTTCCAGTAGTCGAGTCCGTACTCCTTGCCGATGAAGTAGTTCATGTACATCAGGAACTCTGGTGTGGCGCAGGCGCCGCTCAGCATCGAGCTGACCATGAACACCATGTTCACGAAGCCGCCTGCAAACGACTTCAGGTTGGTGGGAGCCGTCGAGTTGCCGCCGATGGCCACCGTTCCGCCGATCAGCCAGGGGTACATCGTGATCGAGGCGCAGTAGTTGGCCAGCGAGGTCTCGTCGTTCTTATAAATAAAGTGGTGTGTCAGCTTGTCGATATACTCGTCGGCCAACTCCTTACCATACATCTTCTTGATACGGTCGGTGAGCATACGACGGTTCAGGCGGATGAAGCCGCTCTTGGGGAGCTCGCCGATCAGCGTGGCGATGTTCTTGTGCTCCACGTTGGCATTGGCGTCATACTTTGAGCCCGTGGCGGCGTTAACCGACTCGCAATACTCTGAGAGGAACTGCAACTTAGCCAGCGTCTCACGGTCTTCGGTGTGAGCCTGGCGATAGAGCATAAACGACTTGGCCACTTTGTAGAAGCCTTCGCGCATGAGCGCCTCTTCTACCTGATTCTGGATGTCCTCCACAGTGATGTCGTCGTGAATGTCAAGGTGGCTAAGGATTTTTGAGATCGTGCCGAGATCGGCTGGATAATCGACACTCTCGAACGCCTTGACGATGGCGTTCATGATTTTGTCAAGTGAAAACAGGTCCTTTGAACCGTCACGCTTGGTGATCGTAAAGTTTTTAATTTCCATTTGTTGTTATTGAATCTTTAAGTTTGTTATTTATGTATTTCTTCTCTATGCGATGCTATCCGAAAAACGCACTTTTTGTCGTCTTCTATTTGTCTGTCAGTTTTCCGTTTTGGGAAACTTTTTTGTTTTTCGAATCGGAAAAGTTTTCCATTTTGTCAAATCCGAATCCGTTTGCAAAGGTACACAATTATCCTAAAACTACCATAACATTATGCAGAAATTTACTGCAAAATTATGTTAAAAAGAAATCTCGGGCATATCCGTAAGCTTCTGAACGACCTCATTACGAGCCGCTTACGAGCTATGATTAAAACGTCAGTTGAACCATCTCCTCGCGCGTACCATAATTTATAGCCTAGGATCACCTAGGCTATCCTAGGCTATTCTAGGAATGCCTAGGCCACCCTAGGAAAAAAATCCACCACCCCATTTCAGGGCTTGTCCAATTTCTTCTTCAGCTCGTCAAGCTCGGCTTTCATGGCGGCGTTCTCGGCTTCCAGCTGGCGCATGTGCGCATCCTGCTGCTGCCGATAGCCAGTACGTACGGCGTACATGCGCTCCTTGATGCCACCCTCTTTCTCAAATCGCTCGCCAAGCTTCTGAAGATAAGCACACATCATCTTATCCGTCTGATGACAGAGCGTGAGTACCAGATTGGCCATCTCCTCGTCGTTCATCTTCGACACAAACGGAGCGTATGCATCATAGTCGTTATGCGAGTGACAGAATTTGCGGAGTCGCTTTTGGCGCTCATTGTCAACCGACCAGAGCTGAAGATGATGGGTGTGCAGATAGTCGTGATAGTCAGCCCGAAGTTCCTGAAGACTGCCACGAGCAACGTTCAGCAGATTGATTTCCATCTCTGAACTCGTCTGCCCGTCTTCGCTGCCCTCCACGATATTCTGTTTACCAGAACGCGCCGACTGCACCATTTGGTCGACAGTTCGGTCGCCATACGGCGGAAGGAAACGCTTACAAAACTCAACCGTCAACTGGTAGATCACATCACTCTTGCGATAGAAGTAAAGGTCTTTCCATACGACAGCTTTCTTAAATACTTTCTTCTTTTTATTGTCATTTTCCATATTATAGAGAAGTTAAACAATGATTATACGCCTGCAAAGATACTCATTTTTTCCATAAATGCAAGCTTTTTCTGAAAAAAGGTTAGCAATATCGGTCTTTTTTCACCTTCAGACAACAAAAATCCCCGTCTGGATGGACGGGGATTATTGTTATTGCGGGTTAAGGAAGGATTGGTAGTTTATCCTTGTATAATTCTGGATAGAGGTCGCGAGTCCACTCGATGTACTTCAGGTCGTAGATGAACACCTCGAATCCGCTGCCGTCGACAGCCTGCTGCTTGAGGCAGAGGCCATTGGAAGGATCAATCCAATAGGTAGCACCTACGGAGCCCGGAAGAGGCTTCATGATGGCTTACTTCTTGATGAATTCCACACGGCGGTTCTTGGCGCGGCCGTCCTCGGTGGCGTTGTCGGCAACAGGTTCGTGAGAGCCCTTACCTACGGCACGCATGTTGAACGGATCGCAGCCGAGGCCCTCAAGAGCCTTCACGACGGCCTCAGCGCGCTGCTGTGAGAGCGGGTCGTTGATCTTGTCGGAGCCCTGGTTGTCGGTATGTCCCTGCACCTCGAAGCGAGCCGTCGGGTTCTTCTTCATATAGTCGGCCACCTTCTGGATCTCGGCCATCGACTCCGGCTTCAGCGTCGCCTTGCCCGTCTCGAAGAGAATATTGTTGGTCACGAACTTACCCGTCTCGGCAATGGCCTTCTCAACGGCAGAAAGATCAGTAGTCTGACGCTCATAGAGTTCTACAGCACCCTTGGCGAGCACTACATTAGCAACGCCTCGGTAGGGATTTTCATCCTGAATAATGAATACGAAACGAGCAGGCGCTGCTACATTAGGCAGATTGATGAAGCGGTTTCCATTGACGTAGAGTTTGAAGGCTCTTTTGTTGAATGAGATAGCAAAATGGTTCCACTGACCAATCTTGATAAATTTCTTCATATGATCCCAGTCAAAACTGCCTGTGACATTCTCATCCACGCCACCACCTTTCTTAAAGCTGTAGTTGCCATAGAAATCTGGATTACCTGGGCGATACCTTTTATAAATATGGCCGACTTCGCTTCCGTTTGCGTCATAGAAATTAAAATCAGATGGAAAATCAGCTATATCTCCACTCTTACAGTAGAACTCATCCCACTCCAGTGTGAAGACCTCGGGCAAGTAAGATTTCATATTCTCCATCAAAGGCGAAAACCAAGAGTCAGGGGCATTGCTGTGCAAATACTTCTTTCCGTTGATAGCAGCTGTCTCAAGACTACCTTCACTGATATCCCACTTCGACGGGAATTCGCCCATCTGCTCGTTAGCGAAATCATCCTCGAAGAGAATCACGCTACCACGAACAAAGTCGCTCTTCTGGTTCTGAGCTACGGGCGTATCGTCG
>ONKL01000047.1 GCA_900318395.1 uncultured Prevotella sp. | reverse complement strand
TTTGTTAAACTTTACCAGTCTTTCAACTGCCTTTACTTTCAATGCCATAATTCAATTCTGATTTTAATGGTTTGTACGATAATTTTACTTGTCGCCGATTAGACTCTGTTTTGCGATTTTACTAGGAAACAGTTGCCTGCGCGCTAGGAAATTTTTGTTGCCCAGTTAGGTCGCAAATTTCGTCTTTTTTCATTGACGGTGCAAAGTTACAATCTTTTCATTGCGGTCTACGAATTATGATCAAACTATTTTTAGATTTTTTTCTGTGTTCACGCAAGCAAATTTGCTGCGCGTTGCAGTGTTGCAGTTCTCGAAAGGCTTTTCCCATACCCAAGAAATACTTCTATATTTATATATATAAATATAGAGTTAAATTTTGACTATCGTAGAATCTATTTTGGAACTGCAACACTGCAACAACCGCAGCGGACAATTCTGAACTGTCGCTCGAAATTGCCGATCTGACAGGTAAACAACATTTCCATGTCATGGAAGCCATCCGCAAGATGGAGCCTGCATGGGTAAAAGTATCCGCATCGAATTTTCGATTGACATCCCGAACCATCGTGGTTGCTGGGGTCAGGCCCTGGAGTAAAGTCTGGTGCGCAGTGGATGCTGGGGTGGTTGCTGGGGTCAGGCCCCAAAGTAAAGTCGCAGGCGACTGTACTTTGGCGCCAGACCCAAGGCCTGCGAATTCCACTTTGGCGCCAGACCCGAGGCCTACGGGGTCCACTTAGGGGGCAGACCCGGGGGCTGTGGGGTCCACTTCGGGGGGCAGAGCTTGAGGGGCCGATTATAGGCCCCGGGGGTTATAGCACTTCGTCGAAGGGGGCGGCGGTGACGCATTTGAGGTTCTTCTCGAGCTGGGCGGTGGAGCTGGCACCGACGAGGACGGAGGTGACGGCGCGCTGGTGGAGGATCCAGGCGAGGGCCATCTCTGCCAGCGTCTCGCCACGGCTCTGGGCCACGTCGTTGTAGTGGCGCAGCTTCTCGAGCAGCTCGGGGGTGAGCATGGAGCTCTTGAGGAACTTCTCCTTGGCCATGCGGCTGTCGGCGGGTATGCCCTGCAGATAGCGGTCGGTGAGCAGTCCTTGTGCCAGGGGCGAGAAGGCGATGAAGCCGATACCCTTCTCTGCGCAGAAGTCGGTGATGCCCGTCTCCTGCGGCGTGCGGGAGAGCATGTTCAGGCGTCCCTGATAGATGAGCAGGGGCACGTCGTGGTCCTTCAGGTACTTGTGGCCGTACTTCAGGGCTTCGAGGGGCCAGTTGGAGATGCCGACGTAGAGGGCCTTGCCTTGGCGCACGATGTCGACGAGAGCCTGCAGCGTCTCTTCGAGGGGTGTGTCGGGGTCGTAGCGGTGGCTGTAGAAGAGGTCGACATAATCGATCTTCATGCGGCGGAGGCTCTGGTCGAGCGATGCCATGAGGTACTTGCGCGAGCCCCAGTTGCCGTAGGGGCCAGGCCACATGTCGTAGCCTGCCTTCGTCGAGATGAAGAGTTCGTCGCGGTAGGGGCGGAAGTCTTCGTCCATCAGTCGTCCCATGGTCTCTTCGGCTGAGCCGTAGACGGGTCCGTAGTTGTTGGCAAGGTCGAAGTGGGTGATGCCGTGGTCGAAGGCATAGTGGGTGATTTCACGGCTGCGCTCATAGGGGTCGACGCTTCCGAAATTGTGCCAGAATCCGAGGCTCACCTTTGGCAGTAACACACCTGAGCGCCCGCAGCGTTCATATTCCATACCGCAGTCGTAGCGGTTCTTATCGGCAAAATATTGTTCTTTCATAAGGGTTGATGTTTTAGTAATTTGGGGCAAAGATAATATTTTTTTTAGACATAAGAACAAAAGAACTAATAATTTTAGACCTAAGAACAAAAAGAAACAAAAAAAATTAGTAATTTTGCAAGCAAAAACAGAATCAGATGACAAGATCGAAGGAAATGGAGGCGAAAATGAAGGCCTTCAAGGATGCCGGCAAGTATGAGCAGGACGAGTTTATCGACTTTGAGCCCGAGGGGCATGTGTACACCTACAAAGGCGTCCAGCAGCTGCTGCCAGTGAGCTCGCTGATAGGCTATTTCTTTGAGCCTTTCGACGCCCAGGGGATAGCCCAGCGACAGTGGGAGCGCTACGGCGTGCCCATTGAGGAGTCGCTGAAGAAGTGGAAGCGGATAGGGCGCAGGGCTGCCGATGTGGGCACGTTCATGCACGAGCAGACGGAGAACTACTTCCGCGACGGCACGTTCCTCACCGTATGTCCCTTCTGCTATGAGGGCGAGACGGAGGAGGTGAGCATCGAGCAGGAGAAGCAGTACTTCCTGAGATTCGTCAGCGACTACCAGATCAGTCCCTACCGCCAGGAGTGGCCCGTCTACGACACGGGGCTGAACATCGCGGGTACCATCGACATGATCTGTCAGAACGACGACGGCACGTTTACCATCTACGACTGGAAGCGCAGCACGAAGGTGGTGAACCAGCTGGGGCAGCCCGTCACCGAGGCTTTCGGGGGTAAGATGAGCATCAACGGCATCAACCTGCCCGACACCTCTTACTATCACTACTGCATCCAGCAGAACCTGTACCGCCACATGCTGGAGACGCACTACGGTCTGCGCGTGAGGGCGATGAACCTCGTGGTGCTGTCGCCTGAGTATCCGTCGTATTACGTGGCTGAGGTGCCGAGGATGGAGGAGGTCGTGGCGCAGATTGTGGATATCTGTCAGCAGAAGGACTTAGGGAGGAAACTTTTGGAAATGTAAAAATGTAAAAAGGTAAAAATGTAATAATGAAATAATGAAATAATGAAATAATGAAATAATGAAGGATATGAGAAGGTTTTTATTTGGTATCGCTTTGATGGCGATGGGCTCGGGGCTCCTGACGGGATGCCTGAGCAATGATGATGACAACAAGGGGAGCGGCAGCTCGGAACTTGTCGTGACGAAGGGCGCCCTCGTGCTCTGTGGTGGCAATGCGGTGGCTGATGTCCCCAGCAGTCTGTACTATCTGGACTATGAGGCTGGTACCTCGCGCGCTGTGGCCTCTGACCTCGGCGCTGATGCCAACGACGTGATTGAGTACGACGGTAAGGTGTATGTCACCGGATCAGGCGAGGATGTCATCTACGTGCTGAGTGCTGACAATTTCCAGTTGTTAGACCGTATCAGCACCACGGAGGAGATGGGCGAGGAGGCTGGCGACGGTCCCCGCTGTCTGACGGCCTACGACGGCAAGTTGTATGTGACCACACGCGGCGGATTCGTGGGCATCTTCGATACGAATACCCGAGGCTACGTCAACAAGATTGAGGTAGGCAAGGAGCCTGAGGGGCTGTACCTCGGCATGAAGGACAATGTGCCTGTGCTCTATGTGTGCTGCAGCGGACAGCCCTCTATCGCTACCGTCAGCTTAGGTACCAGCTACAGCGTCACTTCGTTCTCAAACGCTTCTATCCGACAGCCGATGGAGGTGGTGGCTGCTGGCGATATGCTCTTTGTGCGCGACTTCGGCTATCTGGACGATCAGCAGCTTCAGAAAGACGCTGCCCTCTATCTCATCTATGGCAGCGCTGTGGAGAAGCTGGTTCCCGACGCAACGGGTATGGATGCTGCTGGCTATAGCATCTTGACATATAATGACCCCATCGGCAAGAATGCTAAGGCTTCGTATAGCGTCTATAACATCAACGGCTATGGCGGCTACACGAACTTCCCCCTGAGCGGCGACAACTCGGCTCCTATCCAGCACCCCACCGTGATCAGCATCGATCCTAATCCTTATGCTGGCGGTAACGTGATAATCGGATCGGAGAGTTTCGTGAACATCTACCGTGGGACAGGTGTCTTTATGAAGACATTCCCTGTGAGCATGGATCCTTGTGCCGTTGCCTATCTCTACAAGACGGTCAAATCGTCTGAGATCGTCAATAGTCAAAAGTGATGATGAGGCGGTTGAGTGTTTTCCTGTCTGCCCTGCTGACCCTCTGCGCCTGTGGAGGTGGTGGCGGGCGTGGCAGTGCTGAGGCAGAGGGAGCGGCTGACAGTCTGTCGGCCTTGGAGTTTGTGAAACCCCGTTATGCGACGGGCTACACGGTGAAGGACTCGGCTGGCATGCGCCTCGTAGAGGTGGGTGAGCATGACCGCTTCGCCCTCGTCAGTGGCGAGGGGGGAGAGGTGCCCCAGGGCTATACGCGCATCGAGGTGCCTGTGGAGCGCACCATCTGTATGACCGCACTGCAGCTCTCGAACTTCACCATCCTCGATGCCCATGATGTGGTGAAGGGCATCACGGGCACGAAGAACCTCTTTAACCCCGATATCCTGGCGCGCACGAAGGACGGGCGCATCGTGAAGATAGGTATGGAGGGCAACTTCGACACGGAGATGGTGCTCGCTGCCAATCCGCAGGTGATCCTCATCTCGCCCTCGAAGCGCGGTGGCTATGAGGCCATCAAGGAGACGGGTATCACCCTCGTGCCCCATCTCGGCTATCAGGAGCTCCACCCGCTGGGACAGGCTGAGTGGATCAAGTTCGTGGGGATGCTCATCGGTAAGGAGCGTGAGGCCAGTGAGATATTCGACGGTATCGAGCAGCGTTACAATGCACTGAAGGAGGCTGCCTCGAAGGTCACAGAGCGCCCCAGCGTCTTCTCGGGAGAGATGCATTACGGCACATGGCACGCTGTAGGCGGCAAAAACTATCTGGCCCAGATATTCCGTGACGCGGGTGCTGACTACGTGATCGACGACGAGGAGACCAGTGGGGAGAATCTGGAGTTTGAGAAGATGTATGCCCTCGCCGCTAAGGCTGACTACTGGCGCATCCTGAACAGCTATCCTGGCGACTTCACCTACGACGCTCTGAAGGCCTCGGAGCCTCGCAACGAGCTCTTCAGTGCTTTCAAGGAGCATCGTGTCGTCTACTGTAACATGAAACAGACGCCTTACTACGAGATCTCGCCAGTGAAGCCTGATGTGCTGCTGAAAGATTTTGTGGCTATCTTCCATCCCGAGCTCGTGGAGAAGGATTACCAGCCGACATTCTACCGACTTTTGGAAAGGTAAAAAGGTAAAAAAGTAAAAATGTAAAAATTTGGGGGGCTTGAAGCGATCTGTCTATATCATCTTGCTACTGGTGGCTATCGTCGTTTTGGCGGTAGTCAACTTGCTGATAGGTTCGGTGCGCATCCCTGTGGGCGATGTGTGCAGCATCCTTGCGGGGCATGATGGTAACGAGATATGGTCGAATATTATCTGGAAGTCGCGCCTGCCTCAGGCTCTGACGGCGATTGCAGCGGGTGCAGGTCTCGCGGTGAGTGGTCTGCAGATGCAGACGGTGTTCCGCAATCCGCTGGCAGGTCCCTCGGTGCTGGGTATCAGCAACGGCTCTGCGCTGGGTGTGGCCTTTGTCGTGCTGCTCTCAGGGCGCCTGGGGGGTGTGGCGTTGTCGCGCCTGGGTTATCTGGGCGATGCAGCGATGTCTGTGGCTGCCATCGTCGGTGCGCTGGCAGTGATGATGCTCATCGTGTGGATCTCGCAGAAGGTGCGTGGCAATGTCACCTTATTAATAATAGGTGTGATGATCGGCTATCTGGCCAATGCCATTATCGGTGTGCTGAAGTTCCTCTCGCCTGAAGAGGATGTGAAGGCGTTTGTCGTGTGGGGTCTTGGCTCGTTCTCGCGCGTCTCAGGCGACGAGATGGTGCTCTTCGTGGTGCTCATGGCCATCCTCCTGCCGCTGAGCTTCCTGCTGGTGAAACCCATGAACCTGTTGCTCTTGGGCGATCGTTATGCCTCTAATCTGGGTCTGAACATCCGTAGGGCGCGCCTGTTGGTGATTCTCTGCTCGGGTGTGCTTGTGGCTATTGTCACGGCTTATTGCGGCCCCATCATGTTCATCGGTCTTGCCGTGCCCCATCTGGCGCGTGCCATCTTCCGCACCTCCGACCACCGCATACTCATCCCTGCCACGATGCTTTGTGGTGCTGCACTGGCCTTGGTCTGCAACCTCATTGCGCGCATGCCGGGATTTGAAGGAGCGCTCCCAGTGAACAGTGTTACTGCCCTTGTGGGAGCGCCCGTCATCGCTGCCGTCCTCTTCCGCCGTCGGAAAGACGATGTCAGCGAGTAAATTTACTTCTTATTCTTAATCACGAAGACGCAGACTGAGCCAATCAGGAAGCTGACGCCTGCCACGAGCATCATGGACGACTGGTGGCCGCCTACGAGTGTCAGGATGAAGCCGCCACAGAGGGCTGCTACGATCTGGGGTACACAGATGGTGCCGTTGAACAGTCCCAGATAGGCACCCATGTGACCATATCCTTGCAGGGCATTGGTGACGAAGGTGAACGGCATGGCGAGCATGGCAGCCCATCCGCAGCCAATGAGCAGGAAGGGCACAATCTGGCCGTACATATCAGGGATAAACGGAATGAGCAGGAATCCCAGACCTCCCAGTATCAGACTGACGCTGTAGGCCATCTTGGTGTTGGAGAAGCGGGGTAGGGTGGCAGCCCATGCCACAGAACCCATAGCCTGGATGGCATAGAGCACGCCCGTCCAGTTGGCAGCCTCCTGATAGGCATCGGTGGTGGGGTCGATGGTGCCCCAGACTGTCTCGGAGACGGCATCGACGACATAGGTCCACATATAGAGCATACCAGCCCAGCAGAAGAACTGTACGAGACCAACCTTCCAGAAGGTGGAGGGGGCGTTCTTCAGCAGGGTTATCCAGTTGGCGCTGTCTTCCTTCTCCTCGGCAACAGGGTTATACTCGCGATACTCCTGAGGGTTCCACTCCTTGACCTTCATCGTGGTGTAGATGACACAGAGGATGAGGATGGCTGCACCGCAGTAGAACGACCAGATGACGGAATCGGGGACGATGCCCTCGGGGGCAACATTGCTCAGACCTAATGCTGTGAAGACAAAGGGGAAGAGGAATCCCACGACACTACCCGCATTGCACAGGAACGACTGGATGGAGTAGGCCTTGGCCTTCTGCTGCTCGTTCACCATGTCGCCCACGAGCATCTTAAACGGCTGCATTGCCATGTTGATACTCGTGTCGAGCAGCATAAGCGCTATCAAGCCGAAGATGAGGGCAGCACCTACGGTCATGCCGAAGGAGCCAGCATTAGGCAGGAGGCACATGATGGCCACAGCCATGAGGGCTCCCAAAAACAGATAAGGAATACGGCGGCCAAAGCGCGTCCAGGTCTTATCACTCAGTGTTCCGACAATCGGTTGCACAAGGATACCCATCAGCGGTGGCAGGATCCAGAAGAAACTCAGCGAGTGAGGGTCGGCACCCAGTGTACGAAAGATGCGCGAGATATTCCCACTTTGCAGTGCATAAGCAATCTGCACACCAAAGAATCCAAAGCTCAGATTCCACAATTTCCAGAAAGAAAGATCAGGTTTTTGTTTCATATTATCTCATTTTTACATTTTTACATTTTCTCATTTTTACATTTTTACATTTTCTCATTTTTACATTTTTACATTTTACCTCGTCGTTCCTCGGGTGACAAGGCGGGTGCGCACGATGCGCTTCTCGACTTTCTCGATAGGCGAGATGCCCTCTACCTTATCCATCAGGATCATAGCAGCCTCTTCGCCCACCCTGTGGCCGCGCTGCTCTACCGTTGTCAGCATAGGGTCGCAGGCCACGGCGCGCTGGCCGTTGGTAAATCCACAGATGGAGATGTCCTCGGGCACCCGGAAGCCGGCATGCTTCGCCGTATAGAGGATGCCGATAGCCGTATCATCGTTGACGGCAAAGAAACCGTCGGGGCGGTTTTCCATCGCCAGGATGGCGGGTGTCATATCTTCAGCATCGGCACGATTGTCGCAGACGCGGATAATCGACTCGTCAATTGGCAGTCCGTGCTTCAGCAGGGCATCCTTATAGCCATTGAAGCGGTTCTTGGAGATTTCGAGCTGCATGGGAGAACCGTAGAAGGCGATGCGCTTGCAACCCGTATTAATCAGGTGAGACACGGCATTGAAGGCACCCATATAATCGTCGACCACTACGCGACTGGCATTCACACCAGTACAGATGCGGTCGTAGAACACCAGGGGGATGCCAGCGTCGATCAGTTTCTGATAGTGGTCGTAATTCTTCGTATCCTTCGCCTGTGAGACAATCACGCCACAGACCTTGTAACGGTGGAAATTCTCGCAGATGCGCACCTCGCGCTCATAGCGCTCGCCGCTGAGTGCCACCATGATGCGATAGTCACGGGCAGCGGCAGTCTCTTCGATGCCTGTCAGGATCGATGAGAAATAATAATGTGTAAACTCTGGAACGATCACACCGATGATGCGCTGGGGCATCACACGGCTGTGGCGCAGGGCTTCGCCGATGGCATTCGGATAGAAGTTGTGCTCGCGGGCATACTGCTGGATGGTCTTCCGCCGCTCTTCGCTGATGCGGGGCGAATCCTTCAGGGCTCGCGAAACAGTTGCAACGGAGATTCCAAACTCGCGCGCAATGTCCTTCATCGTCATGGGTGCCTTGTCGTCCATTTGGTTTTTAATGATTCACGTTGCAAAGATACTAAAAAAAATTAATTCCAAACATTTTCATTAACTTTTAATATAGGTACGCCCACATGCAAACGTTTGCATTGCACAATTGTGTGTTTTTTTGCTAATAAAAGTACAACATATTAAAAAGAAAACTATCTTTGCACCGTAGAACTCTGAGCCTAAGAAATTTAAACGATATAACATATAACAATTAACTCTAATTAAAAAGTAATGATGAAGCAGGTAAACATTCAATTTCCGCTTAGGATGCTTGGCCTCATATTCGGGCTGCTCCTATCGGTAAGTGCCTTTGCTCAGATTGATGTCAAAGGACATGTGAAAGATGCTACAGGCGAACCCATTATCGGCGCAACAGTTCGCGTTGACGGCACACAGACCGCCACGGTGACTGATTTCGACGGTAATTTCGTCGTGAAAGCCAATCAGGGTGCAAACATCACCATCACCTATATCGGCTACCAGCCGCAGACGGTGAAGGCAGCGCCTACGTTGGAAATCACGCTGCAGGATGACGCCGCAGTGCTCAATGAAGTGGTTGTCATCGGTTATGGTGCAGTGAAGAAAAGCGATCTGACGGGATCGGTAACGGCATTGAAGCCCGATTCCAAGAACAAGGGTCTCGTGGTGAACGCCCAGGACATGATGCAGGGTAAGATCGCCGGTGTGAACGTGACGAGCGATGGCGGTACCCCTGGTGGTGGTTCTACCATCCGTATCCGTGGTGGATCATCATTGAACGCATCGAACAGCCCGTTGATCGTCATCGACGGTGTGCCTATGGACAACAACGGTGTGAAGGGTCTTGCCAACCCCCTCTCGATGGTTAACCCTCAGGATATCGAGTCGTTCAACGTGCTGAAGGACGCTTCTGCTACCGCTATCTATGGTAGCCGTGGTTCTAACGGTGTTATCATCATCACCACGAAGAAGGGTCGTAAGGGCAGTGCGCCTCAGGTATCTTACTCAGGAAGCGTGACGATGAGTGTGAAGAAGAAGCTCATCGACGTGATGGACGGTGACCAGTATCGTGCTTTCGCCACACAGCTCTACAAGGGCAATGCCCGTGAGGAGGCTGCGATGGCTGCCTTAGGCGATGCCAACACCGACTGGCAGAAGGAGATCTATCGCACCGCATGGAGCCACGACCACAACGTGACGCTGTCGGGTGCTGCAGGCAACTTCCCCTACCGCCTCTCTCTCGGTTATACCAATCAGCAGGGTATCCTGAAGACTTCGGACTTCAGACGTTACACCGCTGCCTTGAACCTGAATCCCTCGCTGCTGAATGATCACCTGGTATTGAACATCAATGCCAAGGGTATGTGGGCCAAGACTCAGTATGCCAATACCGGTGCCATCGGCGCTGCTGTAGCATACGATCCTACAAAGCCCATCTACGACACGACATCAGCTGACGCCAGCAACTTCGGCGGTTATACGGAGTGGAAGGTGCCTGGAGAGTCGCTCAACGACCCCGCATGGCCGAATACCTACAACCGTAATGCAACAGCCAACCCCGTGGCACTGCTGGAACTGAATGACGACCGTGCCATCAGCCGCTCATTCATCGGTAATGCCGACATCGACTATAAGATTCACGGTTTCGAGGATCTGCGCCTCCACCTGACTCTCGGTGGTGATTTCTCTAACGGTAAGCAGTGGACCGATGTAGAGCGCTCATCTCCTGCAGCCATCTACTACGGCTCACACGGATGGGACAAGATCACCAAGCGCAACCTGACGCTCTCTGCATACGCACAGTACTATAAGGACTTCTCAAAGATCCATCACTTCGATATCATGGCTGGTTACGAGTGGCAGCACTTCTGGCGCAAGCAGGAGAATAGCTACTGGGGAGCTTATCCCAGCACCAACCTCGAGAATCCTGGACAGTATCACGACTGGTCGCTCTACAACTACAAGACAGAGAACTACCTCGTATCGTTCTTCGGCCGTCTGAACTATATCATCTTGGATCGCTACTACATCACAGCTACACTCCGTGACGACGGTTCTTCACGTTTCAAGGATCACTGGTCACTCTTCCCCTCAGCAGCTCTGGCTTATAAGATGAGCGAGGAGAAGTTCCTCAAGAATGTAGGCTGGATCTCTGATCTGAAGCTCCGTCTGAGCTACGGTAAGACAGGTCAGCAGGATGGTATCGGCGACTACAACTATTTCGCCATCTACAGCATGAACACTGGCGTGGGTAGCTATTATGACGTGACAGGCAACGGTTCTTTGGCACGCCCCGTGGCTTACGACCCGAATCTGAAGTGGGAGACCACCGATACCTATAACGTGGGTGTCGACTTCGGCGCATGGAACCAGCGTTTCACCGTCGGCGTGGATGTTTACTATCGTAAGACTACCGATCTGCTCAATGAGTCGGATATGGCAGCTGGTACCAACTTCAAGAACCGCGTGATGACCAATATCGGATCGATGGAGAACAAGGGTGTCGAGGTGACCTTAGGCCTGAAGCCCATCCAGACAGACAACTGGTACTGGACCATCGACTATAACTTCACCTATAATAAGAATAAGATCACGGAGCTGACAGGCGACGGACAGCCTGTTGCCACTGGTGGTATCGGTGGTGGTACCGGTGTATATGCACAGGCTCACGCTGTTGACCATCCTGCAAACTCCTTCTATGTATATCAGCAGGTTTACGATAAGGCAGGAAAGCCTATCGAGGGACTGGTAGTCGATCGTAATGGCGACGGTGTCATCACCGAGTCAGACAAGTACTTCTACAAGAGTCCGATGGCTCCTGTGACGATGGGTCTGAGCTCACGCCTGGAGTACAAGGGCTGGGACCTCGGCTTTGCACTCCGTGCCAGCATCGGTAACTATGTATTCAACAACCTGATGTCGGGTAATGTCAACATGAGTGCTGCCGAGCTTTACTCAGGTGGTAACAACTTCTACGGCAACCGTCCTGTGGCTGCGCTCGACTACAACTGGCAGACATACGATCTGGAGGCAAAGCTTTCTGACCACTGGGTACAGAACGGTTCGTTCCTGAAGTGCGATAACATCACACTGGGTTACAGCTTCGACAAACTTTTCAAGGGCGGCAGCTACAAGGGAATCGCAGGTCGTATCTACGCTACTGCATCGAATGTATTCTGTATTACCAAATATAAGGGTATCGATCCTGAAGTGTTCGGCGGTATTGACAACAATCTCTATCCCCGTCCTCTCTCATTCATCCTCGGTTTGAATCTGAACTTCTAAATAATAAAATAAGGTAAAATGAAAACATATATCAAAAATATCATTCCGGCAGCTGCCCTCTTCCTGGCAGTAGGACTGGATTCCTGCACGAAGGATCTGGATGTAGAGCCAATCGATCCGAACCTGGAAACAAATATCCAGCCGGAGCAGCTCTTCAACAAATGCTATGCCAATATTGCCGTGGCAGGTAATGGCGGTGCCAATGGTGACTGCGACGTCGACGGTATCGACGGCGGTACATCAGGATTCGTACGCCAAATGTGGAATGCCAATGAGCTCACCACCGATGAGTCGATCTGCGGATGGGGTGATGAGGGTATCGCCAACTTCTGCTATAACACCTACGATGCATCACACCCGATGCTCCGTGGCTACTACTATCGCCTCTATACAGGTATCTCTTACTGTAACCAATATCTGCAGGAGTTTGGCAGCTATAACTCTACCATGTCGGCAGAGGTTCGCTTCATCCGCGCTCTGGACTACTTCCTGCTGATGGACGGATGGGGAAATGTTCCCTTCGTTACAGGTATTACCTCTGAGAAGCCAGTACAGTACTCTCGCTCGGAGATGTTCAACTTTATTGAGAGTGAGCTTCTCGAGATCGAGCCTCAGTTGAGTGCTGCTGTTGCCAAGAAGTCAACAGACGCTGGTTATGGTCGTGTAGACAAAGCTGCTGCCTGGCTGTTGCTGGCTCGCCTCTATCTGAATGCAGAGGTTTACACTGGTACAGCCCGTTATGATAAGGCTTCCCAGTATGCTGAGCAGGTTATGACCTCAAGTTATAAGCTGAACATGACAGGTGCTGGCTCTTGGAGCGCTTATCAGATGCTGTTTATGGCTGACAATGGTGAGACTTCAGCTGCTTACGAGGCTGTATTCCCCATTCTGCAGGACGGTGTGCGCACCACCTCTTGGGGTACTTCACTCTTCCTGATCGCTTCTACACACGATGCAGATATGGTTGACTCTAACGGTACGACAGAGACCTGGGGTGGTAACCGTGCACGTCCAGAGCTGATTGCCAAGTGGTTCCCCAATGGCAATGCGCCTGAGGCTGGTCCTAAGGATTTCGCAAAGGCTGCCGGCGACGATCGCGCCATCATCGACTCACGTGGCCGTACCATCGACAACACTGATGTCAGCGCCTTCAAGAATGGCTTCGCAGTGGCTAAGTTCAATAACTTCACCACTACAGGTGCTTCTACCAAGAGCGCACAGTTCCCCGATGCTGACTTCTTCATGCTCCGTGCAGCTGAGGCTTATCTGACATACGCTGAGGCTCAGGCTCGTATAGGTGGTGGTACAGCTCTGAATGCAGCTGCACAAGCCATCAACCAGCTCCGCATACGTGCCAATGCTACGACGAAGGACAGCTATACGCTCGATGAGATCTGCGACGAGTGGTGTCGTGAGTTCTATTATGAGGGTCGTCGCCGTATGGACCTCATCCGCTTCGGTAAGTTCGGTGGCAGTTCTGATTACAACTGGCAGTGGAAGGGTGGTTCTTATGCAGGTCGCAGCTTCGAGGCTTACAAGAATATCTTCGCTATTCCCAGTACGGATCTGAATGCCAATCCCAATCTGACCCAGAATCCTGGCTACGCAAACTAAGGGAGGGAAAAAGGTAAAAAAGTAAAAAGGTAAAAAAGTATACGACAATGAAGAATATATTGAAATCAACATTGCTGCTGATGTGTAGCGTGGGGCTGTTCGCCGCTTGTTCCGACGACAATGACTCCAACCCGACGCTGCAGCAGCCGTCGACGTTCGTACTCAACGAACCTGGATATGCCTCACAGACCATCAATCTGGCAAACTCCTCCGATCTGCCTTTCACCTGGTCACAGCCCGACTATGGCTTCCCCATCGAGGCCAGCTACGACCTGCAGGTGTCGCTCTCTGGCAATTTCACCATCTCTACTGATGAGGCTAATGCCGATGAGAGTGGTGCAACTATTCCCGACTATGCGATCATCGCTTCAGGTCTCGTGGGAGGCAAGGGCGCTATGGACGCTACCACCCTCGACCGTAACCTTGTTCAGATCGCAGGATGGCAGGAGGGCAACGTGCCTGCCACACAGACCGTTTACGTACGTGCTGCATCTACCGTGCCTGGCATGCCTACTATCTATTCTAATGTGTTGACGATCAACGTTAACCCCTACTTCATCTTATTGTCCGACGCTGCTCCAGAGCTCTGGTATCTCGTTGGTGAGTGCATCGGTGATGGTTCTTGGAACAACTCTGAGGCTGGCATCGGTACTGCTATCTTCCCATTGATGACCATCGGTGGTGAGACTTACGACAAGGTGACAGGCAAGGGTGTGATCAGCTACACTGGCTTCTTCCCCGCAGGTAAGGGCTTCAAGCTCGTTAAGATTCCTGGAAAGTGGGATGATCAGTGGGGTGCTGGTGATGCTGGCTACGTCATGAACGATGGTGGTTCTGGTAATATCACCGTAGCTGCTGACGGCTATTACACCGTGAAACTTGATACGAAGAACTATGTACTCACCGTCGATCCATTCGAGGGCACACCACGTGCATTCGCTTCTATGGGTATGCCTGGTGGTTACAACGACTGGGATGTCAACGCCAACCTGATGACAGGCTTCGACACTTATGGTGGTGAGAACCATGCATGGACGGCTCAGTTCGAGGCTGGTGCCGATGGTGAGATGAAGTTTGCTGCCGATGGTGGTTGGGACTTCAACTGGGGTGCTGCTGAATTCCCCTATGGACAGGGTACACAGAACGGACCAAACATTCCATACAAGGCTGGCTCTTACAAGGTATTCCTGAATGATATCACAGGTCAGTTCATGTTTATTGAAAACTAAAAACAGGTTTGCATTATGAAGAAGATATTATCTATCATGAGTATGGCACTGCTGATGGCAGGCTGTACCGAAGATTATAAAGACTGGGCACAGCCCTTCCAGAACGGTCCCGAGGAGCCCGTCAGCGTCAGCATCAGTGTATCGCCTGGCGCAGCCGTCGACTTCGCAACGATTACCGATGAGACTGTGAAGCTCTTCAGTGCCTCTGTTTCCAATCCTGAGGGTGCTGAGGCTACCTATACAGCCAGTATCACCAACGAAGATGGCAGCAAGGAGATTGCCATCAAGACCGACGAGAATTTCTTCTGCAGTACGGCAGAGCTCGAGAGCGCAGTTAATGCGCTCTGGGGCCGTCGCCCTGTGGCACGTACTATTCCTGTGAAGGTGCTTGCTTACGTGAAAGTGAATGGTGTTGCTATCGCTTCGACGGGCACCACGACACTTACCGCTACGCCTAACGCTCCCGTCATTGAGGAAGCTTACTATATCACGGGTACGGTAAACGGATGGGATAACACCAATACTGACTATGAGCTCAGCAACGGTGGAGCTGATCCTTATGAGAACTCTATCTTCACCGTCATGATCCCAGGCGACAAGGTGAGTGGCGATATCGAGTTCAAGGTAACTCCGAAGTCTGGTCTCGGTGGCGACTGGAGCAAGTGTCTCACAGCTTCTGATACTGAGGGTGTCTTTGCCACCAACAATGCAGGCGGTAACCTGAAGGTAGCTTACGTGGCTGGTGCCAAGTTCTATCGCATCCAGTTCGACCTGATGAACCAGACATGGAGCGGTGCAGGCCTCAGCTTTGGCGACTACTTCTATGAGATTGGTAACGAGAGCGGATGGGGTACATCGCATGCCCTCGCTGGTCCTGCCAACGACGGTAAGTACAAGGGCTATTACTATCTGAACGGTGAGTTCAAGTTCAAGCCTAATGCCGACAACTGGGATGATGACCTTGAGTATGTCAGTGGCACCACTACCAGCGGAACCCTGACAGATGCAGGTGGTCCTAATTGTCCTGATCCAGGTGAAGGCTTCTACGAGATCTTCCTCGATGCAGGTGCCCTGAACTATACCCTTACGAAGATTGAGAGCGTCAGCATGATTGGTGGCTTCAATGAGTGGGCTAGTGATTTGGAGATGACCTACAATGCTGAGGAAGGTTGCTGGGAGGTTACTACCGATCAGGTATCAGGCGAGTACAAGTTCCGTGCTAACCACGACTGGGCCATCAACTGGGGTGGTGATGTCAAAGGTCTGACACAGGATGGTGCAAACCTCTCTATCGACGGTGGAAGTCACACCTTCAAACTCTACCTCTCTTATAATGGTGCCCACAAACTCACCATCGAATAGAAGAGCAAGCGGTTGCACAACGTAACCTACAGAATAAGAGCCGCTTGGAGATTATCCAAGCGGTTTTTTTCGTATCTTTGCACCAGTATTACAACTCAATAGACAACGATTTATGAAAAAATTGCTTTTATCTATCGGTATTGCGTTAGCTGTCATCAGCTGCAAGCCAACACAAGAGGCAAAGGAAGTGGTATTCGAGATGCCAGCTGTAGATGACATTGCTATGTATCAGGTGAATCCTCGTGTGTTTGCCCCAGAGAACTCACTGAATGCTGTCGCAGCCCGAATTGACTCCATTCGTGACCTGGGTGTGAATGTGATGTGGGTGATGCCTATTTACCCTATTGGCATTGAGAAGGGCAAGAACTCCCCCTACTGCATTAGTGACTACAAGGCCATCGCACCAGAGTTTGGTACCATCGATGATTTTAAGCATCTGGCTCAAGTGTGCCACGAGCACGGCATGGGTATCATCCTTGACTGGGTGGCTAACCATACGGCGTGGGATCATCCATGGGTCAAAGAACATCCAGAGTGGTATACGCGCGATGAAAAGGCTGACACTATCATCTGTCCGCAACCCTGGAACTGGGAAGACGTGGCCGACTTGAACTATGATAATCAGGATATGCGTGCTGCGATGGTCGACGCCATGAAGTTCTGGATTGTCGAGGTGGGTATCGATGGTTTCCGCTGTGATGTGGCTGATGGCGTGCCTGCCGACTTCTGGAAGGCTGCTATCGACGAACTCCGTCAGGCTGCTGGTGATCGCAAGATTGTGATGCTGGCTGAGGGAAAGAACGTAGACAACTTCACCGTTGGCGGTTTCGATATGAACTATGGCTGGGACTTTAAAGACGAGCTGGTAAAGGTTTGGAAAGGTGCTTCGGCAGAAGATCTCATCAAGGCAGATAAGGCAGAATACGATAGTCTGCCTGAGGGCAAGGTTAAACTGCGCTTTACGACGAACCACGACCACTCGACAGAAGCAACGCCATGCGTAGAGTTTGGCAGCGACCGCGGTGCTATGGCAGCTTATGTGGCTTCGATCTTCCTGCACGGAGGTGCACTGATCTATGGCTCTCAGGAGGTGGGTTATCCTGAGCCGATCAATTTCTTCAAGTATGTACCCGTAGACTGGACGGCAAAGCCTCAGATCTACAAAGAGTATCAGGCCTTGATCAAACTCTACAACGACCATCCGGCTCTCCGGAAAGGTTCGCTGACGACTTATCCTGATAAGGATGTGCTGGTGTTTGAGAAGACTGATGCAGCTGAGCGTTTCCTGGTGATGGTGAATGTCAGGGATAAGCAAGTGACCTTAGCCTTGCCGGAGAATTGGGTTAAGCGCGAAGGACTCGATGAATTGAATAACCGGGATGTGGACTTAGAGCACGAAATCACCCTCAATCCCTACGAGTATCTGATTCTGAGACGGTAATTTTACCGTCAGAATGATAATAAGTGAGGAAAAATTTGGTTTTTCCTCACTTTTTTTCTACCTTTGTCCCCGAAATAGGCAATCTGGTGGCTGATGTCACCACGACGAAAGGGAATCCGGTGAGAGTCCGGAACTGTTCCTGCAGCTGTAATCCCCCTTAGAAAGGCCTGCTTGTATAACGCCACTGAGAAAAGACTCGGGAAGGTAAAGCAGACTGGGGAGAGTCAGAATACCTGCCGTTTCTTAAAGTCGTCCGCTCAGGAGTTAGCGGTTCGGGAAAATGGAAAAATGATGAGATTAAAATTGGCTATTGGCCTTTGGCTGTTGGCTGTTGGTGCATCTGCACAAACGGATATCTGGCGTTCAGACAGTCTACAAGAGGTAGTGGTGACGGGTACAGGAACTCAGCACCTCTTGAAGAATGCCCCTGTGCAGACAGAGGTCATCACCCATCGCATGTTGAAGGATTATGGAGGGCGCAGTCTGGAGGATATCCTCGCAGGCCTGACGGCATCGTTCTCCTTCAGCGAAGACGATATGGGCTCGCAGATGCAGCTCAACGGTCTGGGAAATGACTATATATTGATATTGATCGATGGTAAGCGCATCCATGGCGATGTGGGCGGACAGAACGATCTGTCGCTGATTGATCCCCAGAACATCGAGAAGATAGAGATCGTGAAGGGTGCTTCGAGTGCCCTCTATGGCTCTGATGCCATCGCGGGTGTGATCAATATCATTACGAAGAAGCACAACGAAGGACTATTGGTAGAGAATACCACCCGTGGCGGCAGCTATGGCGATTTGCGACAGCATAACGGACTGGGATTTGCCATTGGTAAGCTGAAGAGCTACACGAATTTTCAGCTCCAGCATTCTGATGGTTGGCAAAATACTGCCACCGAGGATCCCAGCAGGACAGAGTATCTGATAGAAGACTCGCAGAACAAGACCGTGAACCGTCATACGAACTGGCAGGTATCAGAACGTCTGACTTTCGATCTGCTGAAGAATCTGGAGCTCTATGCCGAGGGTAGCACCTATTGGAAACGTATCTACCGCCCCAGTGGTAAGTATCCCATCGACATGAAGTTCTACGATCTGGAATATCGTAACCAGAGTCTGGCGGCTGGCGGTGTCTGGAAATTGAATAAGACGATGGTGAGTACCAATCGTCCAGACCAGGTGACACTCGACGTGAACTGGGACCGTCACGCGTACTATTATTATTATACCGCAGAGTGGGCGATGGGTGATGGTCTGGACCAGCATGGTAATTTCACCACCTATTATCCCTATTTCCGCGATGACAAAGTGCTTCAGAGCGATCAGCGTCGTACGATGGCCCATCTGAAGGGTATTTTCTCGTTGCCTTACAACAATCGTCTGAGTGGTGGACTGGAGTGGCGCTATGACTATCTGGAAGCTCCGATGCGTGTAGAGGAGGGTAAGGCTACAGACCATACAGAGGCTGCCTACGTCCAGGATGAGTTCAGCCATGCGCTGAGTTCCAAGCTCTCTGCCAATATCACGGGCGGTCTGCGCCTGAACCATAACGGACAATTCGGCTACCGACTGACGCCGAAGATCTCGGGCATGCTCTCCATCGGCGAGAATATCCGATTGAGGGCCACGTGGAGTCAGGGTTTCAAGACCCCAACGCCCAAGGAGCAGCATTACCGCTACGTGAAGTATATGGGAGGCACCTATCTGTATCTGGGTAATGAAGACCTGAAGCCTCAGACCTCCAACTACTATGCCGTGAGCGGTGAGTATAACTGGGAAGGACTGAACGTGACGGTGACAGGCTATCTGAACCATGTAGATAACATGATTACCCTCGTGACCATCCCTAATACACAGGCTCCAGCGGAGTATATCGCCACCTACGATCCGATGAAGACTCGTCAGTATAAGAACCTGGAGTCGGCTAAGACCAAGGGCGTCGATGTGTCTGTACGCTTCCGTCTGAATCGTGATTGGATGCTGGGTGGTAGTTACAGTTATTTGGATACCGATGCCAAGAAATACGATGCGACCCACGACAGACTCGTGGATGTGGTTATCGACGGAATGGCTCATCATAAGGGCAGTTGGTTTGCCACCTGGAACCATGATGTGTCGAAGTCTTATCATCTGGGGGCAGGTATCTATGGCCGTATGTCGAGCAAGCGCTACTATCAGATAGATGGCGACGGCAAGGGTTATCAGATCTGGCGTATCGCCACCAACCATGAGTTCCCCGTGAGCAAGAAGTGGCTCTTCCGTCTGGAGGCGGGCATCGATAATATCTTTAACTACGTGGATCGCACCTATCATGGTCTGCATCTGGGAACCACAACCCCTGGGCGCACTATCTATGGTACGCTGACCGTGCGTTTCTCACAAGGTAAGAAATTGAGATTCTCAAACAATAAGTCTAATGTAAAATCAAGTAACAATGAAGAAGATTAAGTATTTTGTGTTGGCATTCGCAGCAGTTTGCTTAACTGTAGGTCTCGCTTCCTGCGAAAAGGAGAAGGAAGTCGAGAAAATCGTTGAGAAGGAAGTAATCGTTGAGAAGACAGACACGGTGACCATTATTGACGAAAGCAACTGGACTAAATTCCAGTCGATCGTTACTGCCGATGTGTTATCTCAGAAGAAGCACGACAAGGCTATCCTACTCGTGGCCTTCGGTTCTACATGGGATCAGGCTTATAAGGCATTTGATACAACTATCGATGCCTACAAGGCAGCTTTTGGTGACTACGACGTGTTCCTGAGCTATTCTTCAGCTATCTGTATCAACCGTGCAGCTGCCGGTGAGAACACAGATCCTCGTTTCTACTACGCACCTCCTTTCTGGCTCAATGCCTTTGCTGCCGAAGGTGTGCAGTATGACGAGATCGTGGTTCAGTCGTTGCAGGTGATCCCAGGTGAGGAGTACACCCGTGTGATCAACTACATCAAGGACTTCGCCAACAATGCTAATGGTGATCTCGACGATGACTATCTGGCAAATGTGACCTTGAAGCTTGGTGTGCCCCTGTTGCAGGATGCAGATGAGGATGTTTCCCTGGTGGCCAAGGAGCTGAATGCGCTCTATGCCGATAAGGCGAAAGAAGGTGTTGTTGCCTTCATGGGTCATGGTAACCCCGACTCTTACGACACTTACAAGGCTAATGTGCGTTATACCGAGTTGGAGCAGGCTTTGCAGAAGTACAGCAAGAGTTACTATGTGGGCACTGTTGACATGAAGGACAACTTCAAGACCAACGTTTATGCCCGTATGCAGAAGAATGGCATCAAGAACGGCAAGGTATTCTGCCACCCGCTGATGTCTATCGACGGTGATCACGGTCACAACGATATGGCAGGCGACGATGACGAAAACTGGGATGGTACGAAGTTTACTCCGAATGAGGAAGGTGAGGTAGAGGATACCTCTTGGAAGAAGTACTTCCAGCATCTAGGTTATGAGTGCAACGATGACACCATGATTCCTCTTGGTCTGCTTGAGCTCCCCACCGTTCGTCAGGTATGGATGAACCATACGCAGGATGCCATCAACGGTGAGCCGCTCGACTACTACCACTCGAAGAATCCAGAATAAAGATCATACTCTCTTTATTAATGAATAAGAAACTTATAACTCTCTTGGTGGCACTCCTTTCGGGGAGTGCCGCTTTCCCGCAAGTTCACAAGATGGAGCGGAAGGACTCTTCTGCCGTGGATCGTACCTATAACCTGAACCCTGTCGTCGTGACAGGTTCTGGTCATCACCAGCGTCTGAAGAGTACAGCCACACCTGTACACGTACTTTCCGCACAGGAGATCCGTGAACAGGGCATCAGCACCTTCGACGGTGCATTGACACGTATGATGCCGCAGATATCCATGTCCCCCAACTCCATGGGAACTTTCCTACGCCTCAACGGTCTTGGGAATAAGTATATCCTGATTCTCATCAACGGACAGAAGTTGTCAGGCGATATCTCGAACAATGTCGATCTGAACCGTATCAACATGTCGAGAGTAAAGCGTATCGAGGTGCTCGACGGAGCAGCCTCCTCTCTCTATGGATCAGATGCCATCGCAGGCGTCATCAATATCATTACAGACCAGCCAACACAGAACCTCATCAGCGTCGCCAGCGACACCCGTGTGTCAGGTCATGGACAACTCACGGAGAATGTGACGCTCGATATCTATAAGAACGGTTTCGGCTCATACACCTCTTTCTCACACGACAGGGCCGACAGCTACCGCAATAATGACTTAGAATATGTGAAGGGCTCAGACACTGAGACCCAACAGACGATTGCTCCTTTCTTCACGGGCTATCGTTCTAACGTGATCGGACAGAAATTTACCTATGCCCCCATTGAGCAACTGGCTCTGAATGCGGGACTGGACTATTCCTATAAGATTACGGATCGTCCTGAGACACGACAGGACATCACGGGAGGAACAGACTACGAAATGAGATACAAAGGATTCCGTTGGAACGTGGGAGGAATCTACAAGTTCACTGCCAAGAACTCGCTGCAGGCCAACTTTACTGTCGACCGTTTCCGCTATGGTAAGCAGTATGATGTAGAGACGAAGGACTATGCTGTGGGCGACTATGTGCAGTCGAAGAAACAGATGATGATGGACGGAGAGCTGAAGGCCATCCTCGGACTGGCGAAGAACTCCACCACCATCTTTGGCGCAGACTGGCGCAAGGACTACCTGACGGCAACCTCAGGCAATATCGAGGAGAATGTATATTCGCTTGCTGCCTACGCCCAGCACGAGCACAGGCTCTTTAAGAACTTCACGGCTACTCTTGGACTGCGACTGACTCACCATGAGACCTTCAAGAACCACCTGACGCCGAAGGTGGCCCTGATGTATGCACCAGGCAATTTCCGCTTCCGTGCCACTTACTCTGCTGGCTTCCGTGCTCCAGGACTCGACGAGCTCTACTACCACTATTTCTCCGTAAATCGTGGTAAGGCGCAGATCAGTTTTGGAAATAAGGATTTGAATCCAGAGAAGAGCAACTACTTCTCGCTGAATGCCGAATATCGCGACGAGGTGATTGCCGTCAGTGTGACAGGATTCCTGAATCGTATCAACGATATGGTGGTGAAGGAGAACATCAAGGTCGATGAAGTCTCTCTGGCTATGCTCCGTAAGGAATTTCCTGAAATGACAGATGACCAGGCTGCGAAACTCGAGCAGTATGCACTCTATCAGAACAGTGACAAGGGCGATGTGAAGGGTGTGCAGGTCAATGTCTCAGCAAACATCTTCCCAGGCTTTAACCTCTCCACGAACTATGTCTATACCTATGCTCGTACGAAGAGCGGTGAGGAGTGGGAGAATCTCGAGCGCAGCGTTCGTCATGCTGCCACCGTTGCTGCCAACTATCACCATGCTTGGGGGCGCTATGGACTGAACGTGAACCTCAATGGCCGTCTTCAGTCGAAGACGTATTACCCAGGCTATGAGGACGCTCCTGGCTATGGCATCTGGAACCTTCATACCACCCACTCTCTCGATATAGCGAAGTGGTTCTTCCTGGAGCCTGGTATTGGTGTGGACAACATCTTCAATAAGGTTGACGACCGCATCGACTCTTCACAGCGTAAGTACGCCCTCTACTCACCAGGTCGCATGCTGGTGGTAGGACTGAAGGTGAGATTCAAGTAGACGCATTTACATACGTGTATTATTATATAGGTTTGAATTAGGAGGTCTGTCGTGAGATAATACCTCCTTTTTCTTTTCTTTTCTCAAGAAATTTATTAACTTTGCAGCAGATATGGGAAAAATCATTATAGCAGGCATAGGACCTGGCAACGAGGGAGATATGACGTTCGCTGTCCGTGAGGCGCTTCAGAGTGCCGATGTGGTGGTGGGCTATCAGTATTATTTTCAGTTCATCAAGCCGTATGTGCGCGAGGACTGTGAGTGTGTCGATACGGGCATGAAGAAGGAGCGTCAGCGTGCTGAACAAGCCTTCGAGCTGGCAGAGCAGGGGAAGACCGTAGTGGTCATCTCCTCTGGCGATGCTGGCATCTATGGCATGACTCCCCTCATCTATGAGATGCAGCGCCATCACACTGCTACTGCTATTGAGGTTTCATCCCTTCCTGGTATCTCTGCTTTCCAGAAGGCAGCCTCATTGTTGGGTGCTCCCATTGGCCACGACCTCTGTATCATCTCCCTGAGCGACCTCATGACCCCTTGGGAGGTCATCGAGCGCCGTATCAAGGCTGCAGCTACAGGTGATTTCGTAACGGCTGTCTACAATCCTAAGTCGCATGGACGTTATTGGCAGCTTTATCGCCTGCAAGAGCTCTTCCTGCAGGAGCGTTCTGCAGAAACGCCAGTAGGCTATGTGCGTCAGGCTGGGCGCGACGACGAGGAGATCAAGATCACGACACTCGGAGACTTCGACCCTGAGGATGTAGATATGTTTACGGTTGTCCTCATTGGCAACTCTCAGTCGTATATTGCCGATGGCCATTTCATCACTCCACGAGGCTATTATCGTAAGGAAACGAACGAAGGCGAGAAAATCGGACAGAACATCATGATTGAGTCCTTCCGAACCATTGCCAAGGAGTTGAAGCGTCAGGATTATCCGCTCGACCACAAATGGGCATTGCTCCATGCTATACATACCACAGCCGACTTCGATATGGAGATTATCCTATATACTGATTCTGGGGCTGTAGAGGCATTATATAATAAGGTTCGCATGGGTGCGCTAAAGACGATAGTGACTGATGTGACGATGGTGACGAGTGGTATCCGTAAGGGAGCTCTCCAGCGCTTGGGTGTTGAGGCCAAGTGCTATCTCTCTGATCCTCGTGTGGCTCAGATGGTCGAAGAAAAAGGTATTACCCGTACTCAGGCAGGCATCCGCTTGGCTGTTGAGGAGCATCCTGATGCCCTCTTTGCCTTTGGTAATGCGCCTACGGCACTGATGGAGCTTTGCGAGCTGATCCGCAAGGGCAAAGCCCATCCTGCTGGCATCATCGCGGCCCCAGTGGGATTCGTGCATGTTCGTGAGTCAAAGCACATGGTGAAACCCTTCCGTGAGATTCCCAAGATCATCGTCGAGGGTCGAAAGGGAGGTTCTAACCTCGCCGCCACTCTCTGTAACGCCATTCTCTGTTTCGATGACGCTGCCCAACTCAAGCCAGGAAGAGACGTGTAGAGGTGAAAGGTGAAAAGTGAAAGGTGAGCCACTATGAAGTTCATTGTAATAGGAATAACTGACCAGCCAAATCCTTGGTTTCCACCAGAAGTGATGGAGATTATCCGCAAGGGAAAGATCTTCTCTGGCGGCAAGCGCCACCATGAGATCATAGCACCTTTGCTGCCTCAGGATGCCCAGTGGATAGACATCACCGTACCCCTCGATGCCGTCTTCGAGCAATACTTTTCACTTTTCACCTTTCACCCTTCACTTCCTATTATCGTCTTCGCATCAGGCGACCCCCTTTTCTTTGGCTTTGCCAATACCATTCGTCGAAAGATGCTTGAGGCAGAAATCGTGGTCTGTCCTAATTTCAATTCCCTCCAGATGCTGGCTCATCGACTGGTGATGCCTTATCACGACATGCGCATTGTATCGCTGACAGGTCGTCCTTGGCCTGAGTTCGATAAGGCACTGATAGAGAGAGTTGGCAAGATCGGTGTGCTGACGGATAAGGAGCATACCCCAGCTGCCATCGCCCAGCGTATGATCGACTATGGATACACCAACTATCAGATGCATGTTGGTGAACATCTGGGCAACCCTTCTCTCGAAAAGGTCACTACCCTGACACTTGATGAAGCCACGAAACATGATTTCACGATGCCTAATTGCCTTATTTTAGAAAGCCGTGAAAATCTGTGTCATCCGTGCCTAAGAAAATTTGGCATTCCTGATTCTGACTTCACCCTACTCGACGGACGTGAGAAGATGATTACCAAGATGCCCATCCGTCTGTTGACGCTTCAAGCGTTAGAACTGCCTCGTAAACATGTGTTCTGGGACATCGGTTTCTGCACAGGCAGCGTCTCTATTGAGGCTCGTCTGCAGTTCCCCCATCTGCAAATCGAAGCCTTCGAAATCCGTCCTGAGTGCGAGACCATCATCCAAGAAAATACGCGCAAGTTTGGTGCCCCAGGCATCGACATCCATATAGGCGATTTCCTCGAAACGGACATCTCCACATTACCTCGCCCTGATGCCGTCTTCATCGGCGGACATGGAGGCCATCTTCAGGAAATCATGGCGAAGGTGCTGACCGTCTTAGCACCTGATGGCGTCATCGTATTCAACAGCGTCACTTCACCAGTCGTATCCAAGATGACAGATCGCCCTGGAAGTCGCCAACTATGGGATGAAGCCTGTGCAGCCCTCCACCTCTCGCAGGAGCCTCCCCTCCAGATCCAACTCAACGACTACAACCCCATCGAGATCCTTAAGGCTTATTATCATCCTGATAAATAGGAAAATCAGACGTGCAGAAGCATTCCAAAATTTCCTGCCATTTTCTTTTCTGTTTCAGAAATATTGCCTATCTTTGCAGGCAGAATGTGTGTCACGATGATGAAATAACACTTGGAAGTGGCTCTTTCAGTGGAATCAGTCAGCAACTTCCGAAGAGATGGTAGTAGGCCTACCGCAT
>ONKL01000084.1 GCA_900318395.1 uncultured Prevotella sp. | reverse complement strand
ATCAAGAACTACTTCGACGACTCCTATCTCTCTGCCGTCTCCTCGTTTGTCAAAGAAGAGAAGATCAGCGTAGACGAACTGCGCGAACTTATCAATCAGATAGAGAAACAACAATCGTAATCCAGTATGACCGACTTTCTGATCTACGATGCCAAGGTGGCTGTGCTCATCGCGATATTCTATATGTTCTATCGCCTGGTGCTGGCCCGTGAGACCTTCCACAGAGTGAATCGTCTGACGTTGTTCCTCACGGCTATTGCCTCGTTTGTATTGCCGCTGTGTGTCATCACGCTGCACAAGACGGTGACGGTGGAGGCTGTGCCGATGGTATCTGTGGGCGATGTCCAGATGGAGATTGCCACTGATGCAGGGCCCGAATGGTGGCAGCTGCTGTTGCCCCTTATATTTATAATAGGTGTAGTGGCGACGCTGGGGCACACCCTGATGTCGATGTTCAGAATTCTCATGCTGATTAAGCGAAGCGAGAAGCATCCCCAGCCTGACGGTATTACAATCTGCGTGACCGATAACGGGCAGATACAGCCCTTTAGCTGGATGCACTATATCGTGATGGACCGTCGCGACTACGAAGACGGCAATCCTGCGATTCTCGCACATGAACGGGGACATATTCGTCTCAGGCACTCCTGGGATCTGCTCCTCGTTGATACCCTCACCGCCCTCCAGTGGTTCAACCCTGCGATGTGGATGCTGCGCCAGGATCTGCGCGCCATCCACGAGTACGAGGCCGACGGTGAAGTACTCTCTCTAGGGATTAACGCGCGTCAATATCAATATCTGTTAATCACTAAAGCCGCAGGCATCGGCGGGTACTCCCTTGCCAACGGTATCAGTCACAGTACCCTTAAAAACAGAATCAATATGATGTTACATAAGAAATCAGAGCGCCGCAGTCTGCTGAAACTGCTGGCTCTCATCCCCATCGTGGGTCTCGCCTTGGCCCTGAATGCCAGAACCGTCACAGACTATGTTTACGACGAACCGCAGAAGCAGCAACCCGTGAAGAAAGGCAAGAAGGCTGGCACCATCAAGGTGAATGGCCAGGAAATCAAGGTCGTAGAGCAAGACGACATCGTCACGATGGAAGGCGAGGTGGAGGCTCCCGCCCAGGAGTCGCCCGCTGACGATGCCTTCGACGTGGTGGAGCAGATGCCAGAGTATCCTGGTGGCCCCAAGGCTCTCATGGAGTTCCTTAACAACAATGTACAATATCCTGCAGAAGCCGAGAAGGCTGGTATTCAGGGGCGTGTCATCGCGACATTCGTTGTCGAGAAGGATGGCAGCATCTCGAATGCGAAAGTGGTGAAGTCCGTCGATCCCTTGCTCGATGCCGAGGCGCTGCGAGTGATTGGCGCTATGCCTAACTGGAAGCCTGGCATGCAGAACGGTAAGATTGTTCGCGTCAAGTACACCGTTCCTTTGAGCTTCCATCTCGATGGTGGGGGAGAGGAGATTGACCATCTATGCAGAGAAGATGGTACAATCGTCGAGATCGATATTGAGAAAGGTGACACCACGATTGTGAAACCTCTTTTCATCGTTGATGGTAAGGTCATGGATGGTAAGAAGGTGTATTCGATCAATCCTAAGACCATCGAACGCTATTACATGCAGAATGGCCAGGAAGCTATCGATAAGTATGGCGAAAAGGCTAAAGACGGTGTGATTCTCATCACGCTCAAGAAGTGATTAATCATGAAAAGTCTATTATCAATGATTACCCTCGTCCTGCTGGCGGTCTCTCCCGCCCAGGGCGAGGACACTGACTCCCTGCAACTATTTCTGCAGCAGGGCGATAGCTGCATGCGGCAGTATAATACCGTCGAGGCGTTACACTATTACCAAAGTGCCTTCAATTATGCAGAGGCCCAGAATGTGGTTCAATTCTCGATGGAGGATGCCGATGTTCTTAGCAAGTACATACCTGAGGATAGGATTCCTCGTGAGGTTCGACTGAAACTGGCAGACTGCCATTACAAACGTGCCAACTATCGCCAGACCGCCGAGCTGCTGAAGAATATGCCTGAGGACTCGCTTTCGCATGACGCTTTCCGACAGTTGGCACTGAGTTACCAGAAACTGGGCGACACCGACTCCTACATCTACTGGGCGGGCCAGTTGCTCGGGCGGTTCCCGATGGATGGTGAGATTGTGGCAGGACTTACCCTCGCTTATGCGAAAAACAATCAGCCGCAAAACGGTATCATCTGCGGCTTGAAATACTGTCAGAGGGACTCCACGAACATTCTGGTGAACAGGGCACTGGCTGATGCATGGTTCATGAATCGCGACTTTACCGCAGCCAGCAAGTTGTATGAACGCTTATTGGAGCAGGGCGATTCCACTTTCAACACCCTTTACTCTGCTGGCATGTGCTGTTCGCAGGTCGAAGACCTGGAGCGTGCTTATCATTATCTGAAGTTGGCTTTCCTCATCAGCGGTATGCAGCATGCAGGCTGTGCTTATCGCTTAGGAGTGGTGTGTGTGGATACCAAGCGCTATCCGGAAGGTCTTGGCTACCTCGACCTTGCTACCCAGATGATGCAACCTGATACCACTATCATGAAAGCCATCACGCTCGCCAAGGGCGAAGGCTACTATCTGTCGCAGCATTACGAAGAGGCTGTCAGGGCGTGGAAGGATCATATCAACTATAATCCCTCGTCTGTCGCCACCTATTATAATATAGCCAATGCCTACTACTATCTGCTGAAGGATGAAAAGCAAGGTTTCGCCTACTATCAGCAGTTCCTTGATAAAGCCCTTGAGATAGAGAACCCCACCCCGCAGTTGCTTGAAATGATAGAGAAAGCCAGAAAATTGTGTCTCACACAATAAAACAAGGTTGCAGCACGTTTAGTGATTAGAACAACATTAATGAGAAAGACATGATGAAGAGACTATTCTTTGGGCTTCTGACAGCCCTGATTCTGACAGCCTGTAGCAGCAATCCTGAGTTTTACGGTATGACCCCCCAGCAGAAAGAGGACTATTCGAAAGCCATCGCAGGCGAATATACGGGAACCTACGTCATTCTCTATAACGACGGTGGCGGCGACGAGAAATCCGTTAAGATCAAGAACTCTCAGATGACCATCACAGACCAGACGATGCACTCCGTCTGTTTCCACGACTATCCTGTGAGCCAGCTCTCAGGCGTTGTGGCTGATTCTGTTTTGGCTGAGGCACTTGCCAGCGCACCCAATGTGGACTTTCTGGCAGACTATCATTTCTACGACATGCAGGACAATGGCGATGCCAACTGGGGCTTTGAGCCTGCGGCCATTCCACTCACGCTCCATTACGGCGGGGCAGATCACCACTTGGTGCTGAAACTAAACTCCAGAGCCTACTTCCTTCTGTCGAAAGCCAGTTTGGATGCGGGCAAGCCGTTTGCCAACCAAAGTGTCTTCCAGTTTGCTGTCGAAGGCATCTACGAAGGCAACACCCTGTTGCAAGCCTTCGACGACTGGCAAGACAACTCGCCAGAGTATCTGACCTACTTCCAGCTCGAATAAGCAATTGTTATGATAAAAATTCCCAATTTATTGCGATTTTGCTTGGAAGTACAGAATCTTTTTCTTATCTTTGCGGCGAAATCGCAATATATTGGGATTATGACGCAGCAAGATATAGGCAGGGCCATTAAGGAGCGCCGGAAAAAGTTGAGAGTAAACCAGCAGACACTGGCCGATTTGGCAGGTGTGGCAGTCAATACATTGGTTGCCATCGAGCGTGGTGAGGGAAATCCGCAGTTATCAACGCTGCTGACCATTCTTGATACGTTGGGATTACAAGCAGATATTAACATCAAGCAATTGGACTATGAGAGAATGTAAGGTGTATGTCCACGATGTAGAAGCAGGACTTCTGCAAGAGACAGACGACAGAGAATATGTATTCACCTATCATGATGAGTATCAGGGTGATCCCGTGTGTCTTGCAATGCCTCTAAGACAAAAGGTTTATCGTTCTGACCACCTCTTCCCTTATTTCTTCAACATGTTATCAGAGGGGGCAAACAGGCAGGTGCAGTCGACGTTACTGCATATTGATGAGAAAGACGACTTTGGTATTATGTTAGCCACAGCACAATATGACACCATTGGAGCCGTAACCGTAAAACCTATATGAATATGACAGAACTTAATGTCTGCCCATCTACGCTGCAGGAAGGCTATTCCACCTATTCGCCAATGGGCTTGAAACAATTGTTTGATGGGCAGCCAGTATCACATATTCTGGATTTCGACAGTCCAAACAATGAAAGTGCTGATAGCGAGGCCTATCTGAAAAGCGTAGGCCGTATATCACTTTCTGGTGTACAGCCAAAGGCAAGCCTGATTGTCAACTCAAGCCATCAGCTAGTAAAACCGGCAGAAGATGAGCGTGGCACCTATATCTTAAAGCCTGCTCCTTCATCCTATGCCCTTTTCGAACGTAAATACTGTCCTGCCAACGAGCACCTGACAATGCAGTTGGCGTCGCAAGTCTATCATATTGAGACAGCAGCCAATGGACTATGTTTCTTTCGTGATGGTGAGGCAGCATACATCTGCCGCAGGTTTGATGTCGGACCTGACGGGCAGAAATACCAGCAGGAAGATTTCGCATCGCTAGCGGGTCTGACAAACGCCAATGGAGGTAGTGATTACAAATACAGCAACCTGAGTTATGAGGAATGTGCTGATATCATCCGCAAGTATGTAAATTCTGCTCCTGTTGAGATATTGAAATTCTTCCGCATAGTGGTGTTCAACTATCTCACCCTCAATGATGATGCCCACCTCAAGAACTTCTCGCTCATTAACCGAGGAGACGGAGAGTACCATCTGGCTCCTGCCTATGATCTCATCAATACAAGTCTCCATTTGGGTATGCCTCGCATTTTTGCCCTTGACAAAGGGCTTTTCAAGGAAGGCATGCAGATGTCTGATCCAAAAACCGTCAGTAGAGTGGACTTTGAGGAATTTGGCCGTCGTATAGGACTGGCTCCACGACTGATTAAGCGAGAACTTGATACATTTGCCACAGATATCCCATTGGCAAAAGAATTGATAGGACGTTCTTTCCTTTCGGATGCCTTGAAACGCAGTTATTGGTTATCGTATAAATATAGAAGAAATACATTATATAAGTAATAACGGGTAAATCATCATGAAACAGAAATATGCAGTAGTTATTCTCTTTTGCCTGATTTGTGGATCGGGGCTGACGAGTTTTGGCAGTTATCGGGCTACGGAAAGGGTCGTGGCTGAAGATATGACGAGTGCGCTGACGAAGGCGCTGGCTGAACAGCAGAGCGATTTCATCAGCACAGACACCATCCGTACGTTCAACAGTTATCTGAAGATGGAGCAATTGAGAGGCCATGCTGTATTGGCTGTGACAACACGTCAGGAGGGACTTCGCTGCGAGGCTAAGTGCTCTGCGGCAACCATCTTCTCGCTGTCAGACCAGCGACCAGCATCCATCTTATGGACAATGGCACTGCTTTGGGGCCTCTACTGCTTCTGGCATTATCGCAAGCAAGTGCCTCTCGTGGCTTTTGGCGGTTTGGCCTATTCTGAGGCTGAAGGCCGATTCTATGATGCAATGGGTAAGCAGGTCAGGCTGACGCCCATGCAGCAGCAATTGATGGAAATGTTCTTCCGCAGCGAATCACATCAGCTCTCGAAAACAGAGATCTGCGATGCCCTCTGGCCCAAGAAAGACGATGCCAATGATACACTCTACACCCTGATCCGTCGCTTGAAACCCATCATTGAAGAACATTCCGAGCTCAAGATCGAATCAGACAGAGGCCGCGCATACGAACTGAAACATAGATAGTTAGTCCTCCAGTCAGCGAATTGTCAGACAAATGTCAGGCAAATAATTCGTTAGTCCAAGAATCTCTTCATACCTTTGCACAAAAAAGCAAGTATGAAGAGATTTTTGTTTCAAATAACAGGAAAGTATGGTAAAAGAGTTAAGTAATTTTAAATAAAGTTTGACATTGACCAGTTTACGTGTCTATAAAGTGTACAGCGGAATAAAAGCATGGAACGAATCGCATTTGAACAGCAAGCCCGCACGTGGCGGCAGAAGGCTCTCAGCGTTTGTATTAGCTACGGAGCGGGCAAAGACGAAGCAGAAGACATCGCTCAGGATGTGATGCTCCGCCTGTGGCAGATGCACGACGAACTGGAGCAATACCGCTCGATAGAGGCTATCGTTTCGCTTATGGCGAGGCACATACTGAGAAACCATCAGCGACGAAAACCCTCAGAGACGTTGGACGAGACCATGATCATCAGTCTGAATAGCAGTCCACTCGAAGATTTGGAGATGAAAGAAGACGATGTATGGCTGACAACAAGACTCCAGCAGCTGCCCACCACACAACGTACCTTATTATATATGCGACAAGTGGAACGGCGGAGTCACGAAGAGATAGCCCAGTTGTTAGGCATCGAAACGACATCGGTAAGCACCCTGCTGGCAAGAGCACGACGGGCATTATTAGAAGACATCAAACGTAGAAACAACTTATGATACAGTACAATAGAGAATATATAAACGAGTTGCTCAGCAAGTTTATGGCGGGCACATCGACGCTGGAGGAGGAAGACATTCTGAGCCAGTACTTCGCCCAGAGCAATATACCAGCCGAGTGGGAGCAGTACCGCTTGCTGTTTGCGGAGCTGGAGGCGATGAAACCTGCAGAGAAGCCAAAACGCCTGTGGCTGCGATGGAGCGTGGCAGCAGCGGTGGTCGTCATAGCCCTGCTTACGATATGGGGCAGTCTCGATTCTCCTGCGGAAAAGTCATTAGTGGCTGAGAATGAAACAGGGAAAGTGGATTCTGTGACGCCTGTAGTAACCCATGAGGAAATACAGACAGACACTATCCCTCAGCAACGAGGACAGGATGTGCGTGAACGACCCAAGAAGCGAAGCCTCCGCAAGTCTCAGCCTACAATAACAGACCACGACAAGGCTTATGCCCTGATGGCCAAGTTTGAACAAGAACGCCTGGATGCAGAGCAGCAGTTGGAACAGGTCCAGCAGGAGATCATCGAGGCCCATTTGGCTGCTTATGGTTTCATTCCTGTGAAACAAGAAGATGGTACCATTATATATATTAACGAACAAACAAATGACATTGCATATGAAGAGTAAAAAATTGATCCTATCGGCCATTTTGATGGCAGTGTCCTCAACAGTGATGGCACAAGAGAATATTCAGAAGGCTTTCGATGCTCTCAAGCAAAGCAAGGGGCAAGAGGAGACTTATACGAATCATTTCTTGGAAAGAGACCCAGACACGGGGTTGATGGAGGGAATGAGCGATGAGTACGAGTTTAAGATTGCCGAAAAGGCAAACAAGCACCTGATTACTGCTATTC
>ONKL01000075.1 GCA_900318395.1 uncultured Prevotella sp. | reverse complement strand
CCAACTCTTCCTTTGTCAACTTCTGAGCCTTCTGGCTGTTCATTTCATTCTGCTTCATAATCTTATAAATTTTAAATTGTTAAACTTACTGGTGCAAAGGTACGGCGAATTTCGGCATATTCCAAAAATTTAGGCGAAATCTTCTCTGAGTTGTTGCGACAGGGTGGGAACGAAACGACAAAAGGAGGCTTGAGGGCAAAATTTTGTCGCGAGACAAGGAACTTTTGCCTTACCTGCGCAGCCAGTCTGCAATATCACCCGGAGGCTGCTATCGTGAAGCGTCTCGACGGTGCCTCTTCGCGTATCCAGGCGGTGACGCTCTTGTGCATGCGCTGCTTGAAGGCAGAACTGAAGGTGCTGTAGCTATGGTAGCCGCTCTCCTGGGCCAGCTGCTGGGCGACGATGGGTTCCTGTGCAGCGGCAAGCTCACGGTAGCGGGCTATAAAGTGGCGGATGCGAAGGTCGTGGATGTATTCATAGTAGCTTGTGTCCTGACTGGCGAAATACTGGCTGAGATAGTAGCGGTTCACACCGACGGCTGCCGAGAGTTGCGGTAAGGTCAGGTCTGTCTGCAAGTAGAGCTTCGTGTCTTCGCAGTGCTTCGCCAGCAGTTGGCCGATATGTGAAGCCTCGCCCTTGGAGGAGGGGCTCTTTGCTTCGTGCGGCGTCGCCGAGTGCTTGCTCGGGCAGTCGTCGCTAAGGGCCGAATTGGATGGGAGGCTGTCTGTGCTCAGGTCTTTCAATGTCTCCACGCGCCACAGCAGGAGGCCCGCCAGTGGGAATCCGATGAGGTGGGCGATGGTGCACATCACGTAGTTGTCGGTATATTCATAGCACATGAGCAGTAGCATGAGGCCGATGAGCAGCGTAAGGCTGAGCCACACCTCCTTGTGCTCGAGGTCGGCGTAGTTGTCGCGCAACCACCGCCCATAGTGTCTCACGGCCACCACCATATATATAATAAAGGCCACGATGAGGACCAGCCCATAGACTTTGTTCGGGGTTGTGAGATCGATGGATGGCAGGCTGATTTGCAGCACTGCGATCACCGCACAGGGCGTCATGACGACGAAAATGGGCCACAGCGGTCGGCGGCGGTCCTGCAGCATGGTCAGCAGTGTGCCGATGAAGACGGGGGGCAGCGTCATGCAATCGATAGCGACGAGCAGTCCGTAAATCAACGAGCGGGTGTCGTCCAGGAACGTGTAGAACAGTATCCACCAGACGTGGGCCATGGCCATGATGCCGAATAATGCAGCTGTCCAGCGGCGCAGTCGTGCGGGCGGCGTGATGTCGGGCGCGATAGCCTTGCCCCGACACAGCAGTAGGTAGAGGCACAACACGACGGACACGGCTGTTCCTGCGCCGTGGAGCAGGAGATATAGTATCGACAATGGAGTTATCTGTTCGGGCATATCGTTTTTACTATTGCGTCATTTACGCTGCAAAATTACCACTTTTTCTGTGAAATCAGGCGAGTTTTCCAAAAAAGTTGTATCTTTACATCCAGATTGCTGGTGTTGAAAATACGTGAATTGGGGTTTAAATATCGTTAAATGGTGGATCTGCAGGGGCGAAGCAACTCTCGGCTAACGCAAATTCGTTTCAGCTAATGCAAAATCTTCGCTCGCGGCGATTTTAAACTTGCAAGCTTTGTTATTTTTGAGTAACTTTGATGCCGAAAAGCTCTCAATCAATATGAGGAGGCAGCCTGGCAAGACAATAGAATTTAAAACTTAAATATTATGGCAAAAATCAATTTGACCTTGAGGGGCGTACTCCATTATGAGGAGCCTGTCATGTCGAAGCAGACAACTGGCGACATTACGCTTGCAACAGAAAAGACACCGTGCGACATCTTTTCTCAGATAAAAGATGGCGACTCGACGATCCTCAAGTACTCACTTGCGCTCAAGGAATTCAGTTTCCACAAGAAGATGTACCAGCCGACGGAAGTCCTCGCCCTTGTCAACATCACAAAAGCAGTGGGGGTGAATTATGCGTATCAGCGCATCGGCTGGACCATGCTCGACAAGATGTTCAAGCATGCCAAGGTCAGTCTGACCGACGGCGACTTCACCATCGGCAACGACTACTACGTACATGAGGTGCTGCCCCATTATCAGAAGGACTGCATGAACGTCATCCTGAAGATCTACAGTGTCGACAAGCTGATGACCATCAGGCAGGCCAGCCGCACCTTCGTGGCTAAGAAGCTGTTCGCTGACATCCTCGACAATGAGCGATTGAAGTACATGCGACCATGGGTGGTTGCTGGCGTATCGGATAGTATCGACAAGACCAAGGACAAACAGGCCGCCAAGGACAAACAGGCCGCCACAGATATCGGAGAGGGTAAATCGAAGGGAAAGGATGATCATACCCACATCACCGTTGATACTAACAACATGAAGATACTGAGGTATGGCGATGAGAAGACAGAGCACATCTTCCCCTATCTGGTACAGTATAACGAGAGTTTCTACGACATGCTGGCACGAACAGCCAACCGATGGGGAGAGTTCATGTTCTATGAGGACAACCAGTTGAATATCGGTTATAACGACGTCGCCCCCGTTGCGGTTGACGAGAGCGAAATCAAGGACATCGCCGTCTTCGATGCTGAGACGAAGCAACTGACGATCGGCAAAGACGGTGAGTACGACTACAGTGCCAACAACGGCGGACTGGTAGGCAAGCCGGTACAGAAGTCGCCCTTTGCCGTGAGAGCCCAGATGGGTGCTTTCGGCGGCATGGTCGACAAATGGATCATCAATCAGCTTACCGCTGTCTTCAAGAACGAGAAGAACCTGCCCACCCTGATCGGCAACCTGTTGTTCGACAACCTGTTTAACCTGGGCAAGGAAAAGGCAAAAATAGCCAAACTGAATTCTGATTTCGATAAGAAATACAATTTTGACAAGAAGCCTGGCTATGCTAACCAGTACGGCTCCTACGATTTTGCCAAGAAAGGCCAGGATCCGAATAACAAGGATGCCTTTCAGCAGTTTACTGAACTGAATAGCAAGTACGACGACAAGAAGTATATCTCTATTGTGGAGAAGGAACTGACCGTCGGGCAGAAGGCCATCCATATCGACTACGACACGACCCACCCGAAACTGAAGCTGGGAAGTATCATCTCCTTCAACGACAAGAACTTCATCGTCGTGGAGATTCTGGGTGTAAAGAGCGCGAGCAGCGATATGACATTCCAGCTCGTGGCCACGGCTCAGGATCCCGTTGACAAGATCTACTACCCGTCAGTGATTCCGGCAGGCCACGTCAGATACGCCTATCCTCAGCCAGCTACCATCACTGACGCTGACGATCCCTCTCCCAACAGGAACCGTGCCCGCGTACTGTTCGCATGGCAGAATGCACTGTTGAAAAAGGACGGGGACGAAAAGATAACGAGCGCTACCAAGGAATTATCCACTCCCTGGCTGAACTTTGCCTCCAACCAGCAGGGCCACCCCATCCTGGGTAAGCACTACGAAGGCAATCCCGTGATGGTGGGCTTCGAGGAGGGCAACGTGGAGCGACCTTACATCATGGGTGGTATGGGCGATGTAAGTGGCAAGCCCAACCAGGACCTGACCATCTCGAGCCCGGGTGAACACATGCTGTCGCTTACCGACGGTACAGGTGCAGGCATGCAGGCTTTCCTCGCAGGGGCATTCTCACCGTTGTTCAAGAACTTCACACAGTTTATGCCCAACACAGTTCCCACCTTTAATTGGGATAAGAACAAGTATTTCGAGGGTGGTTTCGAACTGACAGACCGTTATGGCATGTACAAGGTTTCGGGCTCTACCGACGGGCGCAACGTCTCTATCGCTTCCAACTGGGGCGACGTGAAGATCAATGCCTTCACGGGCATCAGCATCTCAGCCCCTAACGGCGACGTGAAGATCTCTGGTAAAAACGTGACCATCGAGGCTGGCAACAACCTGAACCTCGTCTCAGGCAAGAACGTCGACTATAAGTTGTGGAAATCGAAGGAAGGAAAGGGGAAGACCGCTGCCCAGCTGTTGATAGACGTGACGGCACAGGTGACCAAGAGGTTAGCCGCAACCATTATGGACGTCATCGACCTGTCGCTCATCAGGTCGGTTGTTGAGGTATTCTTCCGCCCAGTGGAGGGAAGCCTTACGTTGAAGTCCAACAGATTCTTGAAACTCGAGGCTGGCAATAACGAGTGTAAAATGCCGACAAATGCCTTCAATACTGAAGCACTAAAGAAGAAACAGGAGGAACTTGACAAGAAGGCGGTTAAGGGTGTCACAGGTATCGGAGACGGCATGGTTAAAATATTCGAAGTTATAGCAACGTTAGCTTTACATCACTCACAATATTTTGTGAAGAAGTATAATTCGTGTTTTGAGGATTTGAAAAAGGTGAATGAAGCGATCGAAAATTTGATAAAGGCTGCGAATGATAAATCTACAGCAGAAAAACCTGTAAAAGTATGTAAGACTTTTGACGAACTGAAGAATGATTTGTGGAAGCAGGAGAAGGATGAGGATTGGAAAGAAGACAAGTTCGGCTTCACTGAGCAGGTAAATGACGATACAAAAATTACCAATGATACGATCAAAAGAATTCTTGGACGTCAAGATTTATCAAGGTTTGGTGAGCAAGCCTTGAAGGCTCTTAAAGCTGGCGCTATTGATGTTCGTAAAGATAGGAAAGAAGCTGTTATAGAGGCATACAATCGATTGAGAAAGCATATTTATGAAACGACACATCATGTGCCAACAGAAACGGATATCGCAACTGAGTTCGGTCATCTTAAATTGCCGACAATGCCGAAGGACTATCAAAAGAAAATATTAGCTGCATTTGACCCAGAGAAACTTAAGGATGTTCCCTTCTATACTGAAGTGAGAGGATATGACGGACTGAAATATAAATTAAACGAGTCAAAAGAAGATGACTATGACGTAGTAGTGCTGAGACGATTAGTCATGATTAATCTATTAGAGGAGTACGGATTCAAGGACGATACGCGAAGGAAATTAAAAGAAGGTAGTCCTGATCCAAAAGGAACTGTTCCCCAAAAACCTAATGTCGATAACGTAAATAGTGACGCATGGGCAGAATATGTGAATAGTTTAAGTGGTGTTCCGCCTATCGGTGCACTCGAGAAGCTCTCTCTCGGCGGTGCTTTGAAGGGCGCCTTGACAAGTGCTGCGAGCGAACAGTTGGACAAGATGAAGTTCTGGAAGGGTATTTCTGAGCGGAAGACGTGGAGTGATGGTAAAAACGGGCAGATCCTGTTTGCTACAAGTAAAGACACCTTCTGCATGAATGATAATGGAATAGGTGTATTACCATCTCCTATTGAAGCGAGTATCTCTAAACCAAGTGATGCCAACAATATTCTTGGTGACACGGAAAAGGAAACACTCGAAGGATATGTTGAGAAATTAAGGAAGGCTTTGAGACAATATTAAAAGACATTTATTATGGGATATATATTTGACGATTGGAAAAAGCTGCTTGACAACTTCCAGAGCAGCGTGGAGAAGGATCTGGAGGAAATCCATCAGCAGAAGTCGGAGGTTCAGCAGATCAAGGCCGACCTGATCCAGCGGTTTGAAAAAGGCCACTATTATCGTGATGATGACACAGTAATCATTTCCGCCCCGAACATCGTGATCGGCAACGTTGACAAGAACGGCGACCTGCTCAGCGGCGGCATCGGCAATGTGATTATCAAGGGCAGTGGTGTCGCCCTCGAAGGTGTCGGCGATGGGGGAAGCGTGGTTACCCGTGCCTCCAGCATCCGCCAGACTGCCGTCGATCCGGGTGTCGACGGTGTGGAGAATGTGGTGCGCAGCACGTCGGAGATTGTCTCCCAGGCTGGCAGCATCGTGCTCCATAGCAGCGAGGCCAAGGATGCCTTCTCCATGTCGGCCGTGCCCCCCCTTAATGGCGGCATCACCATCCATGCCGACCAGACACTGAACCTCGAGGCTGCCCTCTCGGCAGATGGCCGCAAAAAGCAGATTGAGGCTACCGTCGAGGGACTCTCCAAACAGTCTGAGGAGCTGAACAAACAAATAGAAGAGCAGAAGAAAAGCGTGGACGACTGCTTCAAAAAGATGTCGGACCTGCTCGACAAGGAGAACAAACATAATAAGGAGGACGACTTCCTGAACCGCGTAGACCTGAAAGAGATCTCGCTGACCCAGGAGGGTATCAACGACCTGACGCCTGTGCTCTACCAGGCCACACTGCAGTATATCCACCTCGTGTCGCGACTCGCCGAGGTGAACCGCCAGAAGAAGGCACTGGAGGCCGAGAAGGGTAAGATCAAGACGGGCGACGACTTCAAGAAGAAATCGACGGGCGCTAGAATGAACATCGTGGCAGAGCGTATCGATGTGGCCACTGCCGACGGCGACGGCTACCTGCATACCCAGCCTGGAGCCGGCATCAGCGTCAGGACGCCGAATGTCAGCCTCAGCATGATGGACGCCGAGGGTAAACTCGTCGAACATGGCGGTTTCAGCGTCAATGCCCAGAACATCAGCCTCTCGTCTGTCAACCCCAAAGAGAAGGAACTGCCCGTCACGGGGCGTGTCAGCATCCACTCGAAGGAGATCAGCCTCGAGGCTGTCGACTATCAGATCGATGACAAGGGCATCAAGGAGAAGGAGCTGACCAAGGACAGCAAGATCACCATGACGGCAAAGACCGTAGAGGTGGCAACGACCAACCCGAAGGATATCGAGCGCGACGACAAGGGCAAGATTACCAAGGGCGAATATACCGCTGAGGGCGATGTCATCATCCGCTCGAAGACCGTCGCTGTGGAGAGCCTCGACTACGAGGTGAAGGACGGCAAACTCGCCACGAAGGCCTTGACGAAGGACGGCAAGATAGCTGTACGTGCAGAGAAGACTGACATCCTCGCTGCAGATGCCGAGGGTAAGGCCACAGGAGCCATCAACCTGAACGCAAAGGCTGTCAGCGTGAAGTCGATGGATGTCGACAAGGAGAAACTGACCGACGACAAGTTGGCCGAAGGCAGCACGATGACTCTCGTCAGCGAGAAGATGTACGTGGGCGCCAAGTCGAAGGACATCAAGAGCAAGAAGATACAGGCCGTGAGCGACGAGATAGGTGCCTTTGCCGACAAGACGCTGGAGATACAGCAGGGCGACGGCAAGGCCGTGGTACAGCTCGACGGCGGCAACCTCTCTGCAGGCGGCAGCAAGACACAGGTATATGGTGACACCACCATCGATGCCAAGACGGAGATCAAGGGCGAACTGAAGGCACCCAAGGCTGCTATCGACCATGTGGAGGCGAAATCGTCGTTCAAGTCACCCAACATCAGCGACGGTATGCCCGGTGCCGGTGGCGGTGGCGGCGGCAGTCTGAAGGCGAAGCTGAAGACCGAGGATGCGCCGAAGGAGTGATAGTATATAGTTTACAGTTTATAGTTTACAGTTTACAGTTTATAGTTTATAGTTGAAATATATGAAAAAAGCTGTTTATAGAGAATTCGACCAGTATGGTGAGGAATTATCAGGGCATTGCGCCAGATTCGCCTATCGGCTGATGAACTTCTGTGTGAAAGCAGAGGAGGTGGCACTCCTGCCTATAGAAGCCATGATCGACGGCGATCTGGTAAAGCTCGACGACTGTAGTATCGTAGGAAAGAAAGATGACTACACCTTCATGATCATTCCCAACTTTGCAGAGGATATGGAGGCTATCGCCCTGGGTGTCATGATGGAGCATCCGGAGTTCAAGCAGAGCAGGGAGGAGATGACCCTCGACACAGTCGACGAGGAGGGCAGTTCCATCAAGAAGGATATCAGCTATCTGCTGCTGAAGATGCCCGAGGTGGACGACGACCGCTACAAGGTGCTCAAGGACGGTGTGGAAGTGGTCTATAACGAATGTAAGGCTGCGATGGAACTGGCCAATACCAAGGGCGAGGCGAACATGGCCCCGCTGCTGGTTGGCGAGACCGAGGATGACATTGAGAAACTGAAGAAGGTGCGCGACAAGGTGAATACCGAGTGGAGCGACCATCGCGAGAAGCTCTATCAGGATAAGCTGCAGGAGATCGAGGATGCCCACAATATCTGGATGGCCGACCGTGTGGAGGAGACGCTCACCCGTTTGCAGGAAGATGCAGCCCACAATTCGTATTCAGACCGTTCGATGAGGCTGGATTATAATGAAGATGAGTAGTGATGGAGTGTAAATAAAACAGATTGAATCATGGTAAGAATATCAATTAGAGAAGACGAGGTCAAGCAGGTCGTCATGTTGGGAGGCTTTCTCGACACGCCGTCGACACCTGAGGTAGAAAAGGCGCTGACACCCCTTTTGGGGAGTGTCGGCAAGGACGTGGTCATCGACTGCATTGAATTGGACTATATCGCTTCGAGTGTACTGCGCCTTTTGCTCGGGATTCTGAAGAATGCCAAAAAGGGCGGGCACCACGTGTATATCAAGAATATCGAATCCAACATCCGTGAGGCATTCCAGCTGACCGGATTCCTCAAGCTCTTCGAGCAGTTGTAATCATTAACGAGTGGAGTGGGAGAGTATTACCAATCTTTCGCCAACAGGCTGACCCGGAGGGTGATGCTGGCTTTGCTGGCAACACTGGTAGTCATAGCCAGCATCATCATTGGGATCACCTTCAGCGTTGTCAAGAACGCGACAGACGAAAGGTACGAGTCTGTCATGAACTTGGTCGATGAGAAACTGGAAAGGATTCTCGCCACCGAGGAGCTGTGTGCCAGGAATGTCATCGACGAGGTGTTCTATTGGCTGGACTCGCCCGAGATGATGATGCGCTCGTTGGAGAACGAGATTAAGCTGAACAACTATATCGAGGGCTACTTCATCGCTTTCGAGCCTGATCACTTCCCCCAGTACGGACGATGGTTCGAGATCTATATGAACCAGAATACAGACGAACATGCGAGGAACATCGGCTCGCCCGATCATGACTATCTGAACGAAGAATGGTACTCCAAGGGCAAGGAGTCGAAGAACGGCTTCTGGACGGATCCTTATTTCGATAAAATCGGACAGAACGACAATATCTGCTCGTTTGTCATGCCCCTCTACGATAAGAAAGACTCGATTGTGGGCGTTTTCGGTGCCGATATGTCGCTGAAATGGCTTGCCAATGAGCTGAAGATCATCAATACCGACACCTATCATACCGGCGCGCTGAAGAACATCGACAACAAGGATTATAGTTTCTATACCTTTATCATCAACCGTGACGGCACTTTCATCGCGCATCCCCAGTGGGAAAGAGTGATGAAAGAGAACGTGCTGTCGTACATTGATCAGCACAATGAGCACGACATGCAGATTATTGCCGACATGATACAGGGTAAGGAGGGCAAGACCTCGATGGTGATCGACGGCTTGTGGGCGAACGTGTATTACTCCCAACTGGAGTCTACTAACTGGTCGATGGCCATCGTCGTTCCCATGAGTGCCATTTGGCTTCCCGCACTCTCACTGATCAGTCTGCTGCTGCTGGTCATGGTCATCGGTCTGGTGGTCATCTATTTCTTCTGCCGCTCGAATATCCGTCAGGTGGTCAGTCCCCTGAATGCGCTGGCCGATTCAGCCGACGAGGTGGCCAAGGGAAACTTCGATGCGCCCCTGCCTGATATCGAGCGCAAGGATGAGGTCTGCAAGCTGCGCGACTCGTTTGCCGCCATGCAGCAGTCACTCGAGCAGTATATGCAGGACCTGAAGGAGCAGACGGCCAAGGAGGCCGCCTTCGAGTACGAGCTCGACGTGGCCGGAAAACTGCAGATGTCGATGATACCCCACACCTTCTCCGAGCGTAGCGACATCGACCTCTGCGGATATCTTAAACCCGCCAAGAGTATCGGCGGTGACCTGTATGACTACTTCATCCGCGACGACAAGCTGTTCTTCTGCATCGGCGACGTGAGTGGCAAGAGTTTACCGGCAGCCTTGCTGATGGCAGCGACTCACTACGTGTTCCGCATTACCTCGGGGCATCAGAACGACCCGAAGCGGATAGTGGAGATCATGAACGATCTTCTTTCCGAAGGCAACGATGAATTGATGTTCTGTACTTTCTTCCTAGGCGTACTCGACTTGAAGACGCATCTGCTGAAGTACTGTAATGCTGGTCATGAATGCCCCATACTCATTTCCTCAGAGGTCAATAGGATTCCTGTAGAGTGTAATCTCGCACTGGGACTGGGAGAGGACTTCGTCTACAAGTCGGAGGAGATACAGCTCGCGCCGGGTAATGTGCTCCTGCTCTATACTGACGGTCTGAAGGAGGCTGCCAACGAGGAATTGAAACTTTTCGAGAAACAGCGTATGAAGGCCTCGTTGCAACAGCTCGTCGACAAGGGACAGACTGCCGCTGCCCGCGACTATGTCCAGCAACTCGTCGACGATGTGGCCGCCTTCGTCAAAAAGGCGCCCCAGTCAGACGACCTCACCTTGATGGCTATCGTCATCAAGCCAACGAAATAATCTGAGTTTTAATTTTATTTGTACTATCATTCTTTCGGCTCACTCACTACCACAGCATTCTTGGGACGCCCGCGTCTCTTCTCGCTAACCTTTTTAGA
>ONKL01000052.1 GCA_900318395.1 uncultured Prevotella sp. | reverse complement strand
TTTAAACAAAAGAGTTAAGTACGAAGAGCCGTGTGACGGGAGACTGTCAAGCACGGTTCCGTGAGAAGGGAGGGTGAAAGTCCCTCCACTTACTCGACCAAAGGTAATTGGATTATGACATCATTTGCATTAAACAACCTGTGGACATATTTGCAGGGGCTGTCGCTCTCGCAGGAAGATCGTGAGTGGCTTGCCAACAAACTGATTATGCCTAAAGAATCCGAATTAAAGCAGGATAATAATGCTCGTCTGGACGAAGCATTAAAAAAGTTCAGTGGTGACTTCGGTGGCTCAGCAGATGCTATGACCGTAGCAAAAGAGCTTCGACAGAGTGTCGAAATGGTTAAAGATGTTGAAACTTGGTAATTATGAGTACACACAACATCTATCTTCTCGACACATGCATCTGAATCGCATTGCTTAAGAAAAACCCAAATATCGCTGTTCATTCTGCTAATTCCTTTTTTAGTTTTATGATTTGTTGATGCAACTCGTATTTCTTGCGGGTTTGCTTTTCTGTGCGTGCTCGCTTTTCGAGGGTTTCAATCTGGCGAAGCAGCTTTTCTCGCTGCTCACGATTAAGAATCTGCTCTTCGATAGATTCTTCTGCCTGAGCATCCAAACCACCAATAGCAGCAACGATGTTCTCCCACACTTCATCGAGCGACAACCCCGTCAAAGGTATCTCCGTTGATTCCGTATCATGCCAGTCAGACTGCTGCAAGCGGGTATGGAACACGCAAAGTTGAGTCAACCCCCTCCCATCCTCCCCGAGGGGAGGTGAATAGTGTAAGGCAAAAACTATCTTTTGAGGTATCAGCTTCTGGAGCAACAGGATGTTCTTAACATCATAATCCTGATGCTTCAAGGCGACTTGCAACACGTAGAATCCTTTTATCTCCTGACCTTCTGCCAATGCAGGAACTGTGGCGGGAGAGATACGAGCCACCAATGCCATCTTGCTGATGTCAGCATCAAAACGCTCACGTTCAGCCGTTTTCAAGTTGAACTTTTCAAACACAGTCTTCTTATAGAGCGGTTGGTTGATGATGGTGTTGGCAGGCAATCCGTACATAGGCTATTTAATAACTAAGAAACAAATCAGCTCAAAATCGTCGAGACCTACATAGCGCTCTTCGAAAAGTTCACCAGCAAAGCCCTCCAAGAAACTATCTACATCAGATTGTTCCTTGACGGATATGATAGAGTTGATGGCTTTGCTGAGCAAGTCAGAATACTTGCCCATACGTAAACCATCACGCGTCTCTTTATTAAACTCATGACAGAGTTCCACATCAGGCTTGGAAACCTGTTTACAGATAAGGCGCATCTTGTCTAACAGCTCTTTGGGGTGCAGATGATCCACCTGCACCTCGCCATCATCACGGATATATACCATGTAGAAGGGATGCAACTGATTCTTATGGTCGATGTTGACGCCAGCAGTTCGATTCTTCAGCACAAAGATGGTGCCTGTAGGTGTTTGAGCGTTACCTTGCACGACTGCATGAAGCCCAAAAGGCGTGTGCTCAACATCATGGTTGGCCTGCATATATTCTAACAGGTCGAGACGGAACTCATTTAAGCCTAAGTCCATGATGCTGACTCCTGAATTCATTTCCTCCAAATCAACGACATCTTCTTTCAGTCGCTCTAACTGCTGTTTGCGATACTCTAAGTCGTCTTTTTCTTCGGGCGACAACAGGTTGTCGTCGCCTGTGGCAGTAAGAACAGTGGCTTTCATTCGGCTCTCCACTCTGCCTTTCAGATTGATATACTCGTCGAGCGTCATGTCAGGCCAGTAGTTCACCAACTGTATCTGAGCGTTCTGTGAGCCAATACGGTCTATACGTCCAAAGCGCTGGATGATACGCACGGGGTTCCAATGGATGTCGTAATTAATAAGGTAGTCACAATCCTGCAGGTTCTGACCCTCGCTGATACAGTCGGTAGCTATCAGCACGTCGATATCCTCCTGCAAATGGGGATAGATGGCTGCACGCTCTTTGGATATGGGCGAAAAGAGCGTCAACACCTTATTGAAGTCGAGTTTCTCGCGTAGCTTCATGGTGCTTCGAGCCTCTACGTCACCAGTAACCAAAGCTACATTCAAGCCATATCTTGACTTGATCTTTTCTGCCAAGCAATCATAAAGATAGAGGGCGGTATCAGAGAAGGCTGTGAAGATAAGTACCTTCTTGTTATCGCCATTGATGGGATGGGTAAACTTATGCTGCAAATCTGCAACAAGCTGCTGCAATTTTGAGTCATGTTCAGGCGTGATACTCTCCAACATAGTCAACAATAGGCGGATGATTTCAAGATCGCCCTTAATCTCGCGCTGCCATGATATATAGTCCATATCCTCGAGGAGAATACGGTTTTTCTTCTTACCGATCATGAAGTCCTGCTCATCTTCGTCGCCATCCACATCCTCGTAGTCATCAACTGAAATGCGCCTGTCGCCACTTTGATAACGCTTGATGGCATCGAGTGTTTCCTGCATGTAATCGCGAATACGCTCCAAAGTAAGACGGAACGAGTTGACACTCGACTCCAAGCGCTTCAGCAACTGGATGTTCATCAGGCGCTGAATACCCTGTTCGCGCTCTTCGATACTCAGGCGATGGCCCGTCGTGCTTTCCTCCTCTTTATATTTATAGAGCTGACTATCCAAAATAAAAGCCGAGGGCGCATAGATGGCTAATCGAAGCGACTGAAGTTGCTCGAATATCTCATTGTAGTTGATAGCTGTATCAAGGTCAGTGAGATGAGGCTGACGAGAAATAGGCTTCAAACGCTCAGGGAAAGTGCCGATATCTGTCGTGTCATAATACTGTTGGATATGCTTGCGGCTACGTGCAATGGTAACAGCATCCAAGAGTTTGAAGAAATCAAAACTGAGCATACCCAAAAGGCGCTCTGTGGTACGCTCTTCTGGAGGCAGATTTGCCCAGATGTTATAGGCTGTCTGTGCTTGGCGGAAGATATCATCAACACCACGATCTGTAGAAAGCAGCTCATTGAATGATTCTGCTTTTCCTTCGTAAGCCAACTGCAACTGGTTCTTCAAGTCGTTGAAACGATTGTTGACAGGGGTAGCTGAAAGCATCAACACTTTGGTTTTAACTCCTGCACGTATCACCTTGTTCATCAGGCGCAGGTAGCGGTTTTCACGAGGGTTCTCGCCATTCTCGTCTGTACTTACCTTTCCACCATTGCGGAAGTTGTGGCTCTCGTCGATTACTACCAAATCATAATTGCCCCAATTGACTCGCTCTAAGTCGAGGTCATTGCTATATCCACTTTCACGACTGAGGTCTGTATGATAGAGCACATCATAATTCAAACGATCTTTCGCCAGCGGATTCTTGACATAGTTTTGGCGGTAGGTGTTCCAGTTCTCATAGAGCTTCTTGGGACAAAGCACCAATACAGTGCGATTGCGGCTCTCAAAGTATTTGATGACGCTCAGGGCTGTGAATGTCTTTCCAAGACCTACGCTATCAGCCAGAATACAACCATTATATTTCTCCAGCTTATTGATGATGGCCAATGCTGCATCGCGCTGGAAGTTGTAGAGTTTGTTCCAGATGGCAGAGTTCTTGAAACCTGTAGCCTCCTTAGGCAGTTCGTCCTCGCTGATGTCCTCTAAGAACTCATTGAAGATGTTATAGAGAGCCACAAAATACAGGAACTCTGGTGCGTTCTCTTTGTAGGCATTGCTGATGCTATCAATCACCTCTTCAGTCACCACCTGCAGGCGGCTGCCGTCATTCCACAATTGGTTGAAAAGGTCGATATAGGCTTTGGAGAAAGGAGTTTCTGCTTTCTGAATCATCGTGTAGGCATTGTTGCCTTTCTCACAACCTAAATCAACTGTTGTAAAACCATTAATAGGTGAATAGCTCGTATCATCAAGATTGATGAATCCCATCATCTGCTCGTTGGTGCGATTCGACTTGAAACATACCTTCTGCCGAATCCACTCTGCACATTCACGGGCTATAGCTTTCTGTGTGAGTTCGTTGCGCAGTTTTACTTCGAACTCTGAACCATAGAGTGTACGCTCACGATCTAAACGAGGGATATAAAACTCACGCTGCTGCTTGGGCGTTTTATCAGTTGTAAAGGTAGGTGAGGTGAAGATGAAACGCAGTTCCTTGATATCTTTGAGTACATCCTTCAGTTCCTGAAAGGCATAGATGGAGAAGCAAGAGGCCGCTATCGAGAGTCGGCTACCAGCTTTTATTTGCTGCATCAAATCATCGCGCAGCGTCTTACTAATGTTGTTAATCAGCTCCATCTGACTGCTGGCTGTAGGGAATCAGAGTTCCATTTGTGCGGCCAGGCTCCCAGAAGGCTGCGAGGTTAGTAATTGGTTCTACATCAAGGAGCATAAAAAACGTGGAGCCAGTCCTGTTGCCCGTTCCACGCTCTAAAGGCCTTCGCATTGCCCGATTAGTCGAAACGAACAACGCAGAAAGCCCCACGCAGAATGTTATAGTGATACCCATACGGCTATAGCAATGACTCACAAGCCATCCTATCTGCACAATATGGGCTGTCTATAAACATCCCAAGGGGCGTCCCCGTTGCCTTGTTTTTGACCAATCGTTCGAATTTGCGAAGTTCTTAGAGCGTCAAAACCAAGGCGTCAGAAAACGCCTATGTCCATGATGTCTGTCCCACCCATACAAGCGGAACATTTGCAAAGATACGAAATAAACCTCTTATATAAATATAATAAGGTGTAATTTAAAACAATTTTAACCGTCTGAGGGTTATTATCTCATTTTATCGAGCGTTTTTTTGTCTTATCATTCCCAGTGGAGGTGTTTCAATTTCTCGTTGAGGCTGTCTTTTGTAATCATCAATCGAGTTGTAATACGTAACTTTGTGCCGCTCTTCCGAGGCGCGAATGACGCAGCAAAGCCGCACGAGAGTGTTTGGAGCCTCCAAACGTGACGAATGGAGCCTCCAAACGTAGTGAATGGAGCCTCCAATCAAGCCCTCGCGGCGAGTCGTTGAACTACGTAGGTCGTGGGTGCTGAGCTACGTAGCTCGTGGACGTCGAGGTACGTAGCTCGATGCCTGCGAGGTACGTACTTCGATAATTGTCTGGTTGTTTTTGAAAATTTATTAGTTTAAACCTTCACCCATTCACATCACGGAGCAAATAGCTAATTACCAATTATTTAGATTGTATTTTCTTTGTTATATACATTCACCAACATTCACATACCTTCACGCCAGAGAGACCACGAATTATGCATAGAATTAACTATTTTGTAAAATAAACTTAGAATATTCTACTGAAAAATAAGTGGCTCTATAGCAGCGAAAAGTGGCACTTGTTGCGCAATAAGTGCCACTTATTGTGAGTATTTTGTGGGCGCAATGGGGCCAGGAACCTTTGCGCCCTCCAACGATTGATAATCAGGTCGGCTACGATGGGCGATGAGTGGTTTTTAATGTTCGTTCTCGCTGATCCACTCGCTGGGAAGTTTGTCGAACTCTTTCTTGAAGAGCTTCGTGAAATACTTGGGCGTGTTAAAGCCTACTGCCATCGAGAGCTCGGTCATCTTGATGTCAGGGCGCTGGCGCATGATGCGGCAAGCCTCCTTCAGACGGATGCTGTTGATGAAGCCTGTGATGCTCTGTCCTGTCAGGGCTCGTATCTTATTATATAAGGTGGAAGACGAGACGCACATATCAGAGGCAAACTGCTCGCGATCGTAATCGGCATCATCGAGATGCTGCTTCACACAGTCGATGGCTTTCTGTAAGAAGAGCTCATCGGGCGAGTTGTGCTGCTGTTCCTCAGCCTCCAAGGCCTTACGGGCGCCCTCAAACTGCTTCATCACCATCATTTCGCGATAGTGAAGCAGTTCGCTTACGCGCTGTTGCAGGCGTGCTCGGCGGTTCACGCGAGCCTTATACCACTCCTTGATGCCGTAAACGGCCGCTCCAAGCAGACCTAAATAAATAAGGTATGCCCACCAAGTGCGATACCATGGTGGCAGCACTTCTATCTCGATGGCATCGGGCTTCTCAACGAGTTGCCCATGGCTGTCGATAGCTCGTAACTTCAATCTGTAAGTCCCTTCGCGCAGATTCTGATAGGCAGCCCAGCGGTTGTCTGCATCCACATAGTGCCAATCGTGGTCGTAACCCTCAAGCAGATAGGCATATCTGCATTGTTCCTGATTCTGGTAGGTCAGGAGCGAGAAACCAACAGCGAACTTCTTGACATTTGAGGGAATCCTGATCTTGCGCGTGAAGAAAGGCTGGCACTTGGAGATCTGGCTACGACTCGCTGAATCAAGCCAAGCATAGGGATGATCGTCGATCAGCAATTCAGAGACAGCCAGCGTTGCGCTGAGCGCCTTGGGCTTGCGAAGGTCGGAACCCAAGTAGAGTTTCGATGGCTCGAAGGAGAAAAAACCGTCGGCACTGCCAAAGAGAAGCTCACTGCCATAACGGAAAGAACCATTGGCAGAGAAACGGATCGACTCGATGCCGTCTTCGATACCATAGGTGGCGATGAGCCCTTTCCCGTCTTCCGTAAAACTCAGTCGCATCAGGCCTTTGTCAGTTGAGAGCCAGATATAGCCTTTCTCGTCGCCTATGATCGAATAGATACTACCCAAACCTATGTGGAAACGATGATTGACAGGCTCAAAAGTATCCTCCTCTTCGTTGTAGAGGAAAAGGCCTCCACTACCAGAGATAGCCCAAAGGCGGTGCTCACTGTCCTCATAGCAGGCCGTAGCCTCGTCGATCGGATAGTTCTTATTGACTGGAGCATACTGGTGACAAGTATATGCATCTGGCTTACGGATATCTCCACTGATACGGATAATGCCCTCGCCCTCAGTGGCAATCCAGATCTGATGCTGATGATCCTCCATGATGGAAAGGACATCGCCATAGCTGAAGTCGCGCCCCTCCTCTGTCAGTTTCAGCATGCGTCCCTTCGCCTCTGAGAAGGCAATCCCAAGTCCGTTGCTCAATCCGACAAGCACTGCGCCGTCTGTCAGTCTGTGGAAACTCTTGACCTCACCGTCGACGATAAAAGGAGTCGCACTTCGTGGTAACAGGCGTGCCTGTTCACCGTCGCGACAGATAATGATGCCTCGCGAACTGGCAATCCACAATGTATGGTCAGGTAGTTCCTGAAAGGCTGAGATGGTCTGAACATGAATAGGGTCGGCACCTATCATGGCACTGAATCCAGGGATGTCTTTGTTGTAAAGCACGTGGTTGGTATCACGGTCATATAGCGCCAGACCGTAGGGTTGCAGTCCAAGCCAGAAACGGTGTCCATCGTGGGTAAAGATGGATTGGATGCGGTTCACAGGCAATTCCTGTCCTGCTGGATTCAAATGGAAGAAACGGAAGGGGGAAGGCTTCGTACTGAGGTGGACGATGCCATTGTTACGGGTGAGAACCCATAGATTGCCCATGTTGTCTGCCAACATATCGTAGCAGAACGTGAGGATGGGATAATTCTCTACATCAGCCTCATTGTCGAAGTCCACGCGCGTCAATCCTTCTATGCAGCACCCCCAGACAGCATGACTGAGGGAATCTTCCACCAAGCGATGGAAGGTACGGAAGTCGCGGCGCCCCTCATTGATTTTGTGCATACCGGGGTCAGCCTCGTTCTCTGGATGGTCCAGACGTACGATACCATGTTCCCAAGTACCAACCCAGAGGCGCCCTCTGCTGTCTATCAGCAATTGTGAGGCCGTGTTACGCTCGTTCATACGGGCATAGTGCACCATCTTGCCGCTCTGCTTGTCCAGGCGGATGAGTCCTCCTTCCCATGTACCTATATATAGATGATGGTGGCTATCCTCAGCAAAGGCAATAACTGCATTGGGCAGATCAATATCGACAAAGTCGTCTTTTTCCGCATCATAGCGTGAGGCTCCTGCGTTAGTACCAGCCCAGACAGTGCCATCGCTGGCGGTAAAGAGGGTGTTGATCAGTCGTGCCCGCTCGTTGTGAAGATGGTAGGTCTTGAAGGTTCCTTTCCTTCGATTATAACAGGCCAGTCCGTCGCGCGTACCTATCCATAATCTGTCGTGCTGGTCTTCGGTCATCGTGCGGACATAGTTATTCGGCAGGATGCCTGGTGAATAGGCGTCACTGCGATAAGTACGGAAATGATAGCCGTCGAAGGAACGGAATCCCTGATCTGTTCCCACCCACATGACACCATAATGGTCGAACATCAAGCTTCGCGCCTCTTCAATACCAGCCACAGGCGTCTGTGACATGATTCTCAGAGGTATATGCTGCGCCCGAATTCCCAGAGTGAGAACAAAGGCGAACATGAATAGCGATGTTGACTTACGCGTCATTAGTCAGTTATTTCTGACTGCAAAGATAGTGTTTTTCTGATAATCCTACAAGAAATCCTTCAGTTATTTCCTACACCTTACCTCTTTTTTCGGGCTATTCCTTGTCAGTTCCGATTTTTTGTGCTATCTTTGCAAGCACATTCTAACCCCAAACAATTAAAAGATGGAAACAACATTAGTATTACTCAAACCCAGTTGTGTACAGCGTCAGCTGATTGGTGAAGTCGTTAATCGTTTCGAGCGTCGTGGTCTTCGTATCTCTGGTATGAAGATGATGCAGTTGAGCGATCAGATTCTGCGTGAGCACTATGCCCACCTTGTGGATAAACCGTTCTTCCCAGGACTTTGTGCCTCCATGCAGGCTTCGCCCATCGTGGCTATGGCCATCTCTGGCGTTGAGGCTGTTCAGGTGGTTCGCACGATGGCTGGTGTCACCAACGGTCGCCAGGCAGCCCCCGGCACCATCCGTGGTGACTATTCCGTAAGCAACCAGCAGAACATTGTCCACGCCTCTGACTCCGTAGAGAATGCAGCTATCGAGGTAGCCCGTTTCTTCCGTCCAGAAGAAATCTTCGACTACCAGAGCGGTGCTTTCGCCTACGTCTATGGCGAGGGTGAGTGCAAGTAACGACTGCGAATCCTTTCCTTTGGAAATTCAGATGAAGCCTTTGAAGATCAGATGAAGTCTTTGAAGGCTTCGTCGTATTCTGGGCTGTTGCCAAGACGACCGTTGATCAGACAGACGAGTTCCACCGTGGCACGGAAACAGAGTGTTTCGTCGCTGGCACGGTAGATATCCTGATAGAAGAGGTATTTGAGACCGTCTTTCTTGAGGTTCAGGCGCGAGATAAACTCATCATCGCAGCGCAGGGGAACTTTATACTGCAGTTTCATGCTGTGTACGACAGCATCGATACCTTGTTCGTGGAGTGCGGCAAAGCTGACGCCCAGACTGCGAAGAAACAGATGACGGGTATGCTCTGCATAGTGCAGGTAGTTGGCATTGTTGACGATGCCTTCGATGTCGCATTCGTAATCGCGAACCTCCATGCGGGTTTCAAAGATATATTTCATATCAAGCTGTATGGGTGTTGAGAATTGTTATGATTTCGTTGAAATGGGTGATTTTCTCGAGACGTTCGTGCTCGATGTCCTCAGAATGTTCCAACTGCCAAGTGACGTGGAAGGGTATATGAATGGCTGAAGCGCCAATGGTGAGTGCAGGCGCAATATCACTCTTCAAGGAGTTGCCTACCATCAGCAGTTGGAAGGGCAGGATGCCCAGATGCTCACAGAGCTGTTGGAACTCCACTTCTGTCTTGTTGGATGTGATCTCTACGTGCGAGAAGTATTTGGCCAGTCCGCTGCGATGCAGCTTGTTCTCCTGATCCTGCAGCTCGCCTTTGGTAAACACGACGAGGCGGTAAGGGTAGGCTTGCAGGCGTTGCAGTGTCTCTTCTACCTCAGGCAGTGGCGTGGCAGGCAGGTGGAGCAGGCTCTTGCTGTGGCTGAGCAGGTCGCTGAGCTGTTGGGAAGAGAGATGGTCGCCTGCCACACGAAGTGCTGTCTCTACGATCGAGATGGTGAAGGCCTTACAGCCATAACCAAGATCTGCCATGTTGCCAGACTCCGTCTGGAACAGTTCTTTTGCAGGAGCCTCGCAATAAGGCGCAATGAGGTCGTAGAGATGATTCTCCACAGCCTCGAAATGCGACTGGCAGTCCCAAAGTGTATCGTCAGCATCGAATGCAATGACGCGTATATCGTTTAAATTAATCATTTCTTACAATGTGGGCAGGTGCCCTTGATCATCAGGTTCGACGATGTGGCTTCAAATCCTTCTGGCAGCCTTACCTCTGGTACTTCCGTATAGTCGAGACAGTAAGTCTGCTGGCATTGTTCACAATAGAAGTGAGGATGCTGGTCATCATCATGTTCGTGGCTGTGGCTGTGGCAGAGTTCATACCTCGTGCCATCGCTGTTGCCTTCAATCGCATGGATCAGATGGTGCTCACGGAAGAGATTCAGCGCACGGAAGATGTTCGACTTGTCGATGGTGCTAATCTTCCGTTCCAGTTCTGCCAGCGACTGGGGCTGCATGGAAGACTCTAAGGCCTTGACCACCACAATGCGGTTGGCTGTGGGCTTGATATGGTGCTCTTCGAGCAGTTTGACACAGGTCGTTTCGTCCATTCTGATGTGCTTTATATTTTTTTGGCTACAAAGTTACGAAATAATTGAGAATTTTTTGTATCTTTGCCCACAAAAAGCTAAGCGATGAAACGATTTATTATTCTTGGACTTAAAATTTTCGGTATTTTGGCCGCTGTCTTTGTGGTCATCTTGTTGGGTGCTGCACTTATCTTCAACTCCAGCTCTGTCCAGAAGAAGGTGTTGGACAATTCTACCGAAATGTTGGCAGAACGTCTTCAGACAAAAGTAAAGATTGACAGTGTCAGTATCAATCTCCTGACATTTGATGCCAACTTGTTTGGGGTCGATATTGAAGATCAGGAACACCGGAAAATGCTGCAAGTAGAGTGCTTGTCGGTTAATCTTGATGTTTGGGGATTCTTCAAGGGTCAGGTTGATATAACTTCGGCAAAACTCGATGGTGTCAAGGCCAGACTCTACAAGCCAAAGGATGGTGAAGCCAACTATCAGTTTGTGTTGGATGCCTTCAAGAGCGATAAGCCCAAAAAGGCCAAGAAGGAAGAAGAAGGGAAGGAAAAGAAGAAACTGGCATTGAATGTCAGCAATGCCGAGGTGTCGAGAATCGATGTCGTATTCAATGAAGATACATTCGCTTTGGGGAATCTCAGCTATGTGAAGCGCTGGAGTGGTAGCGAGGAGGGATTCATCCGTCAACTGCGTGGCAAGATAGATTACGTGACGAAGAAAGGACCTCAGACTGCCCGCTTAGATGTTGGTGAGATTGCTGTCCTTGGTAAAGATGACCGTCGGGAGGTGAAGATCGACGGCTTGCATTTCATCATCGACAACCATCTGCCCCGCAAGAATGCCGACAAACCTAAACGTGGCTTTTTCGATGCAGGCCATCTCGATATTCATGCCAATATGGAACTGATGGTGAATCATCTGGGTAAGGACACGGCCAATATCTCGATGACGAAGTTTGTGGCAGTAGATACCATTACAGGTTTCAATGTGAAGACTCTGAAGTTCCGTGCCGGCATTAATAAGCAGGCTGCCTATTTGAGGGAAATCACCCTGCAGCAGGAAAACACGGTACTTAACTTCGACAGTGCCACCATTGTGCTGCCCAGCAAGAAAGAAGGCAGGAAATTCGCCTTCCAGACATCGCGGATGACGGGAACGACCATCCTGAAGGATATCTCCCGCCCGTTTGCACCTGTGCTGAAGAACTTTACGATGCCCTTGGAACTGAGCTTACTGTTCAGTGGTACGGATACCACCCTTGTGTTTAAGGATGTCGAGGTGCATTCCCAGGACCAGCGCCTGACCATCCATGCTGATGGAGGGATCACGCATCTGAATGTGCCTCAAGATCTGGCAGTACGGTTCCATGTTAAGGACATGCTGGCAAAAGGCGATATCAAGGAGGAGATTATCAGTATGTTTGCCGGCAAGAAACTGATGATGAAGCAGTTGAAGAATCTGGGAGATCTCCGTTATACAGGTGATTTCGCTATATTATGGAAGCGTGAGGAGTTTCAGGGCAATGTAGGAACGGCAGCTGGCAGCCTGAACTTTAACTTCGCTATTGATGAGAACGATAAATATATCACAGGTTCTGCAAATACCGGTCGTATTCATCTGGGTAAGGTGCTGGAGATGAAGGATGTAGGCGACGTGGCGTTGAATGCTAATTTCAAGATTGATATCCACAAGGAAAGGACTGCGCAGATGCGAAAGAAATACGGCGGGAAAATGCCTATCGGTAATGTCAACGCCGTTGTGCGTGAGGCCAGCTATAAGGGGGTGAAGATCAAGAACCTGAATGTCGCCATCAAGAGTAATGGCGGACAAATCGAAGGCGATATCAATCAGGAGAATAAGGGCTTAGACTGGGCATGCGACTTCTCTATCTCTGATATCGACAAGATGAGCACTCTCAAGGTGAAGCCGAAGGTGAAGGTCAAAATGAAGGAAATCATCGACTTCAGCAAACTTAATCCTTTTAAAAAGAAGAAGAAATAGAGTCTTTGGGCGCAACGGGAATAGTTGCAGCAGGTGCGGCGATGCTGTCTTTGGCAGCAGGCTTCACTTGTTGCAGACTGTCGCCTATGGGCTTTGTCCGTTTGGGGATGCCACCTGTCTGCGTGAGGAACCGCAGATAATTGGAGTAGGTATGACTGGAGTAGGCCTTGAAGATATTGTTGGCAAACAAGATGTCCGTGATACCGTTCTCATAGACGTAATCCACCATATTCTTTGTGAAATAGCGGGAATCAATCACATGCACCTCTTCGAATGAGAAGAAGAGATAACCCGGGAGGGCGTTGCCGAAACTGTCTTTCAGGATCAGCAGCCGTCGCCCGTTCTGAGTCGATGTGCGTACACAGGTAATCTTGGTGTCGCTGCCCATGAAGGTGCAGTAAGCTCCACCGCTGCCGTTCTTAAAACGATAGAAGAACACACCCTTGTAGGGGCGACCCATTCCTGTTACGTGATAGTTCTCGTCGATGGTGTAGTTCGTATAGGTCGTCGTGTAATTGACACCTTTAGGTACATAGTAGACAAAGTCCTCGGGTGCCTTCTTGATGGCGATGTCCTGGGAATAGCCGTACATGCTCCCCACATAGCCGTGTACGACCTTCTGTTCGTAATCAGATAACGGTCGGAAAGGTACTTCGGCCACCTGGGCGAATTTCTCTGCTGCATAATAGGCTCCAAGCGGTGCCCAGTGATGATCAGTGCGGAGGAAGATGTCTTCGTCGGCATGCTCGCCTAAGGTAGCGTAGATGTCTACGGGCTTGACATCAGGTGAGAGATGGCTGAATACATTCTCGATGGTAGGACGCTGCGGGCGGGTACGGTTGCGCACCTTGTCTGGGCAGTAATATTCCACAGCCGTAGGGATGACCATACAGTAGACATTGACATCGGGGAACGTATCCTTATATTTGTTGGCAGCCCTGGCGTAACCTGTACAGCCTTTGGCCGTACCGCCATAGGCCATCAGGGCCCGCACCTTCTCGCCTGTGCCTACAATGATGATGCCGGCATTGGCAATCTTGGCATTCTCGTCGGCTGTTATATGGTTCTCGTAGTTGTAGGTGGAGTCTTCCTGGGCTTCCTGAATGTCTGTGCTTTCAGTTGGTTCGGGGATTTCGGGCTCAGGATCGCTGGCTGTGGCGTGGAAGGTGATGTTCTCTTCGCCTGTCTTCATCCTGATGAGGTCTTTGATCTGCATGCTGAGTGCCATGAAATGGTCGCGGAAAGGTTCGCTGTCACTGAACCATGAAGAGACCTCGCTTGTAAACGAACCGTCGAACAGTTTCTCTGGCGTGAAGAGGGGGAATCTTTTCAGCTCGCGCTTCTCCAACTCGGAATAGGAACTCCGTGGGAAGGTATTGAAGACCACCGCAAAGGCAGCAAACAGTACGCAGAAGAGAAATATATAGGCTTTACTGAATCTCATGTTGTGTAGAGGCTTTTCTATGTTTTCAGAATCTGGTGTAAATAAAAGCATTGTTGGTGGCACCTACTAACAAGGCCACGCTGAGTATCAACAGGAACGCAGAGATGGTCAGGCGGGAAGCGAACAGCAGGGATTCATGGATAAAGCCCCCTTGATGCGCGATTCGCTGCCATAATGCGCCAGTCCAATGGCGTATGGGCATACAGAACAGCAGGCAGACCACCCATAGCCAACAGTTGTCCATCAGCGCACTGATGGTTACGAAGTCATGGAAACTGCTTCCCTGTCCAAAACAGATCTGGAAAAAGCGCATCATCCGGCTGCTGTCGTCGAAATAGAAGATGCCCCAGCCAATCACCACCAGAACTAAGCTGTAGAGGTGGAGCAGGGGTGACGGTATATAACGATGTACGCGTAAGAGCGTATACTTCTCTATGGTAACGATGAATCCGAAGTAAACACCCCAGATGATGAAGTTCCAGCTGGCACCGTGCCACATGCCTGTGAGAAACCAGACCACGAGGATGTTCAGCGCCTGGTGACTGCGGTTCCCGCCCATCGGGATATAGACATAGTCGCGGAAGAAACTGCCGAGTGAGATATGCCAGCGCCGCCAGAAGTCTGTGATGGAGTTACAGCAATAAGGATGGCGGAAGTTCTCGTTGAAGTGGAACCCCAGGCAACGCCCGAGACCGATCGCCATATCACTATAACCAGAGAAATCGAAGTATATCTGCAGGGTAAAAGCCACAATACCTACCCACGAACCCGTCGTCGTCAGGTCTTGCAGGCTGTTGGCAAGGAACTGATCGGAGATCTCTGACAGCTGATTAGCCAGAATCACTTTCTTGCCGAGACCGATCATAAAGCGGTACATGCCCTCTGCGACATCGCTGGAGGATATATGGCGGCTGTTGATCTCTCGGGCCACGGTGTTGTAGCGCACAATAGGACCTGCTATCAACTGTGGGAACATGGAGATATAGAGCAGCAGATTGCCGAAATGCCGTTGCACAGGGGCTTCGCGACGATAGACATCTATCAGGTATGAGATTGACTGGAACGTGTAGAAGCTGATACCGATGGGCAGCGAGATCTTAGGGTCAGCCACCTCGACGCCGAGGGCATTCAACTGTTGAGCGAAGAAACTCAGATATTTAAAGGCACTGAGTATCAGGATGTTTCCAGTCAGTCCGGCTGCCAAAGCCCAACGGCGAGCACCACCCGTCTGACTGTTGATGCCAAGTCCCGCCAGATAGTTTACCAGCACGCAGAACAGCATGAGGAACACATAGACAGGTTCGCCCCAGGCATAGAAGATCAGCGAGAAGATGACGAGAACTGAGTTCTGAAACAGGTGACTATGCTCTCCTGCCTCCTCCATTGGTATTTGTCTGTCGATCCATGCAGCTGCCAGATAGCACAGGGCAAATGCAGGGAGGAAGACGAACAGGAAGAACAAGTCTGAAAATACCATACTCCTTTTTTATTTCGATAATAACGTCGCTATCTGTTGGGCAATATAGGTGCCGATATGTTGTGCCCCAAGCTCTGAGGTATGGGTACCGTCACGAGTGTCGACAGGCTTGTGGTCCAGACGTATCACGCTGATTCCCAGTCGTCTGCCGCACTCTTCTATCTGATCCCCGGCCTTGGCGATATTGGCGATGCCTGCTGCGGTAGACTGCATAGGAGTGAGCAGGATAATCCGTGCCTCAGGATAGGCGGCTTTCAGTAGCTCACAACCATAACGGACAGATTCTGTCAACGAGGTAATCTCTGAAACAGGACGATCTTTGATGTCGTCTATGGCGAATGCTTCCTCTGCTGTGACGGAAAAGACTCCGGGCCTGTCTTTCTGGAACCATGCATCATTGGTGCCAGCCATGATGAGGATGAGCTGAGGCTGAGGCTGTACGCCACTGTCAATGGCCTCTTCTAATCGGCATATCTGGTTGTAAATCACATTGTCGTTCCCTAAGCGGGCGGTGTTCTCCTGCGTGTTGCGCTTGGTGGTTGTTGTGTTAGTCCAAGTGGCTCCACTACGGGCATAGCTCTTGATAGTGGCTGGTTGGAAAGCATCCTTGAACCATTTGTTCCATCCCCTTGGTTTGTCACAATTGTCACCGCCATACCAGGTATTTGAATCGCCGAATATGATCACATCTAATGGTTGCTGAGCCATCATCGTCGGAGTAATGACCAGTGTCAGGAGTAAGATAAGGAGTTGTTTCATTGTTCGTAAAGGATTTAAATGCTACGTTCTGCCCAGTCGCCTCTATCGAGACTGCGATAGCCAATGGCTTCAGCGATATGGTTGGATTGGACTTGCTCTACACCCTCAAGGTCGGCAATGGTACGGGCCACTTTCAGTATACGGTTATAAGCCCGTGCAGAGAGGGAGAGTCTTTCCATTGCCATACGGAGCATGTCGAGACTTTGGGTATCGGGTTCTGCAAACTGGTGAATCATCCGTTCTGTCATCTGGGCGTTGCAGTAGATCCCGGGGAACTCCCTGTAACGGAACTCCTGTATCTGACGGGCCTTGATGACACGTTCACGGATGATGGCACTGGGTTCACCAGGCTGCATCTGTGAGAGTTGGGCAAAGGGAACAGCCTGCACTTCGCAATGGATATCTATACGATCCAGCAGCGGCCCGCTGATCTTGGAGAGGTAACGGGTAATCTGTCCTGGGGTACAGACGCAGTGATGGGTCGGATCACCATAGTAACCGCAGGGACAGGGATTCATCGAGGCCACAAACATAAACGAGCAGGGGTACTCCACCGTGTACTTCGCTCTGGAGATGGTGATCTTTCGGTCTTCGAGTGGCTGACGGAGCACCTCAAGGGTGGACTTCGAGAATTCTGCCAGTTCATCGAGGAAGAGCACCCCGTTATGGGCCATGCTGACTTCCCCAGGGAGGGCTCTGTTGCCTCCGCCTGTCATCGCTACCTGCGAGACGGTATGGTGGGGACTTCGGAAGGGGCGTTGGGAAATGAGCGATGTACCGCTGCTGAGTTTTCCGGCTACAGAGTGTATTTGGGTGGTCTCCAGACTCTCTGCCAGCGACAATGGCGGGAGGATGCTGGGCAGACGTTTTGCCATCATCGACTTACCGCTACCAGGGCTGCCGATCATAATCAGGTTATGACCACCAGCTGCGGCCACCTCCAGGGCGCGCTTCACACTCTCCTGTCCTCGCACATCGGCAAAGTCGAGGTCGAATTGGTACTGGCGCTCATAGAACTCCTTGCGGGTATCGATGGCTGTGGGCTCATATCGCTCTGAGCCATTCATGAAACTGATGACGTCGGAGAGATTCTCCATGCCATAGATCTCGAGGTTGTTGACGACTGCTGCCTCATTCACGTTCTCGATAGGCACAATCAGACCCTTGAACTTCTCTTTCCGGGCTCTGATGGCTACGGGGAGGGCGCCACTGACTGGTTTCAGCTTTCCGTCGAGTCCCAACTCGCCAATCATCATGTAGTCTGAGAGCATCGTATCACTCACTTTCCCGTGGGCTGCAAGGATGCCTACGGCCAAGGGGAGGTCGTAGCTGCTGCCTTCCTTGCGGATATCGGCAGGGCTGAGATTGATGGTCAGGTCGGCGGTAGGGGGCTTGAAACCGATGTTCGACATGGCTGCACGGATGCGGTCATAGCTCTCCTTGACAGCCGTGTCTGCCAATCCTGATAAATGGAACATGACGCCTCGGGTCATGTTTACTTCAATGGTGATGGTCGTTGCTTCCAGCCCCATCACGGCTGCACAGAATGTTTTTACCAACATAGTATTATTCAAGTAGCTCTTTGAGCTTATCGGTCATTTTCTGGTAGTTCAGGGTGCGGGCTATGATTTTGCCCTGCTGGTCGATGACGATATTGTCAGGCAGATAGGTCAGTCCTGTCTTCTGGAGGATAGGTGTCTCCCACATCTGCCCATCGCATACGGTACTCCATTTGATGGAGTCGCGACCCACGATGCGCTTACATTCTTTCAGGTTGGCATCCAGACAGACACTGATAATCTTCAGGTCGTCGCCGTATTTGCCCTTCAGTCTGTTAAGCAGGTTCTGCAGGGCCATGCTCTCGTAGTTCCAGGATGCCCAGAGGGTGATGATGTTCGCCTTGGCGTTCAGATCAGCCGACGATACACTGTTGCCATTGATGTCTTTGGCTGAGAAAGTGGGAATCTTCAGTCCTTTCTGATTGATCTTGAGTCCCTCTACCTGTCTGCTCAGCAATGCCAGTCCCTCATCCTCGGGATTGGCCAGTCGCATCACTTCAGCCATCTCGTGAGCCAGCTGATAGTCAGCATCTTGCGTGCGGATAAAATATCTGTCGAAGATATAACGGCTGACGGGTGAGGTGGGGTGATCCTTGATAAACTGGGCAGCAGCCTTGTTTACTTCGGGCGGGGTCATCTGACTGGTCTGCAGTCTGAAGGCCGTCATCTCCTTATTGTCGTCTGTTCCCTTGATCTGTGTCTCTTTCAGGTGGGTGGCGTCGCCTTCAATCTTAATGGTGGCACCAGGAACAGCAAAGACGGGCAGTTCGGAGAAGTTGGGGAACATGAGGACGAAGGTCAGCGTATCTTCCAATGGGATACGGTATTCGAACTCGCCTTTCTGCAGACCGATGGTATCAAGCTTGTGACTTCCATGCGTACCATATATATATAGTTCGCCTTGGTTCATCCCTCGGAAACTGCCTTCAATCTTGAAATAGTCGTTGCTCTGACTGCATGAGACGGTGAAGATGAGGCAGATAAAAGCCATTATCGCGGGCAGCGTCAAAGCTACCCGCGACAGGCGGTTATTTCTATGAGTTCTCTCTCTCACGTCTTACTTCTTCAGTTCAAGATCGTTCTCTGCATATTTAGCCAGAGAGGGATCCTTGCTGATGGCCTCGCGCAGTGCCTCGTTGGCGTCGTTGGTGTTACCCAGACGGGCATTCAGCAGTGCCTTCAGGTAAGCTGTGGTGGCATCAGGATTCTTCACGTACTTCAGGGTGGTGGCAGCGGTGGCATAGTTCTTGTTCAGAATCTGGGCCAGGGCGGCACTGTTGCTGTAGATCTCACCGAAGTCCTGCTCTGCCTGTGCGTAGTTTCCTTTGGCGAGGTTCAGGTTGCCCATCACCTCTGCAAGGCCATTGGCTCCCGTAGCGCTGGCAATCAGCTGCTCTGCTGTTGCAACGTCACCGTTCTTCAGGGCCAGCAGTCCCAGGTTGGCGTTTGCCTCAGCCAGCCCCTTGGCTTTCTGCAGATACTCACGGGCCGTATCATAGTTGCCCTTGGCATATTCGATGGTGGCGATGTTGTTCAAGGCGCGGTAGTCGTTGGGATAGACCTTCATAGCCGTCTTATAGATGGCCTCAGCCTCGTCGGCATTGTCCTTCAGGGCAGCACCATAGAGGATTTCCTCGATGCTCAGCTTCGTGGCATCCTCTTTCAGCTGGGCAAGGATCTGCTCGTCGCTGCGACCGATGGTCTCATAGTTGATGGTGAGGCGCGAACGGCGCAACTGTGGCAGGATACCGTCAGCCAGTTCGCGGAAGGCTGATGAGATATTCTTGATCTGCTGCTCGCGCTCCTGTGGATCCTTATACATCGAGAGCACGCGCAGGATGATGTCCTTGTCCTGGATATTGCTGGTCTTCACCAGTTCCTGGAATCCCTCCCAGTCCTGAGCCGTGTACTTGGCATCGACGGGAGCATCCATCTTGATCTTCTTCAGCTCTTTGTTCACGTACTGCTCCGATACCTTCTGACGCTCGTTGGCCAGCTTGTCGTTGATGTTGAAGCCACCATCGGGCGAAGCGTATGCTGATACCTCCACATTGTCGAGGGCCAGGCGCTCATGATCGTCGTTGATCTGCTTGAGCATCCTCACGAACTCCTGCACGGAGTTGTTCTTCAGCTCGCTCTTACGCAGGTTGGCCTGCTGGATGAGGAACTTGATGTTGGCCTCCTGCTTCTTCTTTGTGATGCGCTGGTAGGCATCAGGAGCGATGGCTGCCTGAGCCGATGTGATGGTGCGCTTATAGAGTTCTGAAGTGGCGATGACGCCGTCGGCTACCTTCACCTCGGGTACCTTCATCTGCTTGTTGCCGATACGCGCATTAAAAGTCAGATACATCTCTGCCTTGTTGTCGTCAGCATAGGCAAAGTTGGTCTTCATCGTGTAGTTACCGCCCATCTTGTAGTTGATGGTCTGGTCGTTACCTAGCACGCTCTCACCTTGGAAGGTGGCGCTGTTGCCCTGAACGATCTGTCCGTTAGAATAGCGCAGTTCGGGTATGACGGTCACGACGGCCTTCTTCTTCATATACTTCTCAGGGAAGTGGCCATTGATGGTTGCGGGTACTGTTCCTGCCTGAGTCTCAAGCGGATTAGGGGTTACTGTGAAATTGTCTGCCGAGAGGGCTCCCAGTTTCGAACAGGAAGTGAAAAGCATCGCAGATGCTATTGACAGGAGGAGATAGTTACTTTTCTTCATATCTTGAGTCATTAGTTTGTTTTTCTTCGTATATAAAACAACGAGCGGGCAGTTAGCCCGCTCCATTGCTGTGGTGCCGCGAGCGGGACTCGAACCCGCACGACCGTTTCGGGTCAAGGGATTTTAAGTCCCTCGTGTCTACCAATTCCACCATTGCGGCGCCCGATATGCTCGAGCTTTACGGCTTTTGCGACTGCAAAGGTAGTGTTATTTCTTCGAATAGCCAAACTTTTTACACATTATTTAATATAAATATAGGCACATATCGTTTTTTTTGTTATCTTTGCACCAGAAATTAATGATCGTATAACCAATGAAAGAGAAAAAGAAATCATCAGGAAGTCTTATTCGCATCATATTAATATGGATGTGCATAATCTTGTTGGTCGCATCTTACTTTGTTATCAGTATTGCCGGAAAAGCAACTACAGAGCATTTATCTGAAGATTACCATAACAAAATACTTATCACCTATGAGTACACACGGCGTGTCATCTCTGATGTCTATGTTTCCGTGACGAGCAACGCTTTCTTCATTGAGCGTAATCTTGACAAGCCAGAAGGACACAAGGAAGTGATGAAGCGGATCGTAGAAAACGGAACGCGCGTTCATAGCTGCGGCATCAGCTTCATTGAGGACTATTATTATCCTAAGAAAGGTCACAGATTCTGTCCGTTCGCCTGGCGAAACCCCAAGAATCGCGAGGAGGTACTGATGGAAGAAAAAGGTGATGAGTCGCTCGACTACCTCAAGGACAAATGGTTCCTCAGCGTCATTGAGACAGATACAGCCAAATGGTCGGAGCCTTTCTATGACGGATACGATAATACGACGACGCTGACAGCCTATATGGCTCCTATCCATGATACAGCAGGACGCCCTGTTGCTGTGCTTGGAGCTGATATCTCACTCGACTGGTTTACGGAGAAGATGATAGAGACAGACAGCACCATCAATGCCAAGACGAAATTCGCCAATGACTTCCTTGGGCTGAGTTCCTACAGTTATATTATCAATCATGATGGTACTTTCATCACCCATCCCGATGCAAGCCGTATTATGAAGGATACCTTCTTCCATCATATCAAGCCGTATAAGGATTCTATGCTCGAGAAGCTGATAGAGAAGATTCGAACAGGGCGGATGAGTGATAAGGAGAGTGAAGAAAAGTATCTTTATGACGGACAGAAAAGCTACCTGTTCTTTACTCCCGTGAAGTACACGGAATGGATTATCGTGACCGTCGTGCCTTGCGAGACCATTGATCTATGGGGTATCGTCAATGGCCTTGTGTTGCTGGCCCTCATGGCATTCTCCATGCTGGCCATTATTGTGCTCTACCATTTTTATGCCAGGCGTTATTTGCAGCCAAAACAGAACTAATGCATAAACGATTTATCTTTTATTCAGCCAGTAATACAGGAAATAATCATAGATGTAGTATTTCCCTGCGCTGCTTGTGACGATGTCTTTTTCCTGCAGGGCAGCCAAACTCCTCTGAACACTGCTCGCAGAGGAAAGATGGTATTTCTTGATAAAGTCGCCACTAGTAGGCTTGATGTCCCTTCCAGAGCGGGCTAATGCTATGAGCAGGGTCTTTTGGTTGACAGAAAGCCTTGCCATTAGGTCCTGATAGGTATCGTCTTTCTCTTCGACTGCATAATTGATAGCTATATCTACCTCTTTGATGCCACAAGGCTGGTTCTTCTCAGCCATCGCGTAGAGTTCATTGCATATCTTTTGGATATACCAGGTGGTACCTTCAAACTTTTCGTACATATAGCGGATGGCCTCCTTTTCTATCTTGAAGCCTCCGTTTTCGAAATGACTGGTAATAAAATCAGAATAAGCATCGAGAGAAATGGGCTTCAATGAGATGGTGGATGCGCTCTGATAGAATGGTCTGGCAGGTGATGAGAACATCTCGCCCATCATGTGGCGCTTGGAGCCAGAGAATATAAACCATGCGTTATTGCATTTCTGGATATAGGTGCGTAGCAGGGCTTCTACGTTCTGCTCAGGATAGTCCGTGATGCTCTGGAATTCGTCAATAGCCACAATGCAGGGCTTGTCAGCTGCTCTCAGATATTGGAATATCTCGTCAAGCGAAATATTTGGTGTCTGTATATCACCTATCTCGAGGTTCCAGCTTGGCTGGCCAAGGGCATCAAGCGTGATGCCTGTTCGCAGGGAACCCGCTATTTGGATAAAACGCTCCCAGTTTTTCCGTCCTTTCGATTTCAGAACAGAAAGAATGGAACGTCCTAACTGATAGGTCAGTTCGGCCAACGATTTTGTGGCATAGATATCAACGATAAACAGATAATAGTTTTCCTGTAGTTCCTGTTGGGCAAAGCAATGATAAATAAGGCCGGTCTTACCCATCCTTCTTGGTGACATCAAGGCCACATGATTACCATTCACTAACAGGGATGTCAAGCGCTTGGTCTCTTCTGCCCTGTCGCAGAAGTACTCTGGGCCATGGTAGCCGTATGTCAGAAATGGATTCTTCATCATGATGTTTTCTTTAAAAGTCTTACGTTCTGTGTGCAAAGATAATAAGAATTATCCAATTATACAAATTTGCGTTACGCTTTTTTGTATAATTTTGCTGATATTATTGCTTTGGTCGTCAGCTGCGTCATTATCATCCTGCTTCTATTCTCCAAAAGATACTATTCGTTGTCCCAAGGGGTGGAACAAATACTCCAAGAAGAGTTAGAGATGGCAATTTTTGATTCCACCACATTTTTCTTGCATGTTTAACGATTTTATACTATATTTGCACCCTGAAGCTTCAGCTGTTGGAAGAGCTGGAGGCCACTAACCGTGCTGGCAAAGAGTTGCTGAATGATTCTCTGGCAGAAGAGCTCGTAGACTATTTCGATCGTCACGGGTCGAGTAATGAGCGTATGCGCTCTCGTTATATGCTCGGGCGTACCTATTATTTTATGGACGAGCTGCCCCGTGCCCTGGAAATCTACAACGAAGCAGCCGATTGTGCAGATACCACGTCGGCAGATTGCGATTACAAAGTCCTAAGCCGTGTTCATGCTCAAACAGCCGTAATCTATGATACACAAATTCTTCCTCAAAACCAGCTTAAAGAATTAAAGTTGGCAGAATACTATGCATGGAAAGGAAAAGACACTTTGCAGGCTATTGAATGTTATGCACAACAAAGTAATGCCTATAGTTTTATGGATCAACCTGATTCAGTTATATTTATAAAAGAAAATGCAGCGGATATGTTTATTAGTATTGGTCAAGAGAGGCGAGCTGCCCAAACTCTTGGAACAACTATTACGCCACTTCTTGCTAAAGGACAAATTGAAAAAGCAAGAGAGCATCTTTATCGTTATGAACTACTTTCTGGTAATATTAATAATGCTGGTGATGTTATAAAAGGTCGCGAGATTTATTATTATGTTAAAGGTAATTACTATTTCTTAATTGGAAATTTAGATTCTGCGGAATATCTGTTTAGGAAAGAATTAAGAGAAGGAAAAGACCTAAACAACCAGATCGCAAAATATGCTAATCTTGCATACGCCTTGAACGATTCCGCATACTCTCTTTCTGAAATGCAGAATATCCAGAAACTTCAGGCATCCTACAATTATAACCATAAGAAGCTTCTTGCTGAACAAAAGTCGCGAGAAGCAGAAAGAGCTTGGCTGATTCTTGCTTTGGTCGTCAGTTGCGCCATTATCATCTTGCTTCTATTCTCCAAAAGATACTATCTATTCAAGAAAGCAGCTTTGGATTATCGCTTAAAGAATGCGGATATAACCACTCGCTTAAGGAAAATGGCGAAATCCAACCCGCCAGTGCAACCAGGTTTGGAGGATTGGAAGCAACTTCGCGCCCTTGTTGAACGTGAAATACCAGATTTCTCCAGAATACTAAACACAGAAGACCATTCCTTGTCAGACATAGAGTATGATGTCTGTCTGATGATCCGTGTTCACCTGCTGCCGATAGAGATTTCGAGGCTGAAGAAGTGTACTCCTTCATACGTTTCGAATATTCGCAAAAGCCTTCTGAAACGTGTTTATGGAAAGGCAGGCAGTAGTGAGGATTTTGACGATGAAATCGGCAAAATTGGTAATTGACACTCAAAAACAGAAACGCTCAAATAACGTTGTGAAATCATTTTCGGCGTCCTTTTTTGGTGCGCCATCCAATTTTTGTTATCTTTGCTGCTGATTTATGAATTATAGTTATGCACATCGGGGCCTGGCCCCAGCGTGCACTATAGCCATACTCTAGCCTGCTTCTAGGCTGCTTCTAGCCTGCTTCTAGGCTTACTCATGAGTATGCTTAGAGTTTGGGTAGATGCTGATTGCTTGCCTGGATAGGGTAGAGTATCTCTGGGGGCAGGCGTTGGATAGGTGGCGCTTTTGACAATTTTAGTTAAAAATCACGAATATGTGTTAGTTCCTTGCAAGGTTTGTACATCTCATCAGTTATATAAATAGAAGACAAAATTTTTATGAATATGAATAAAAATGGTTTTATAGTAAGCATGTTATTGGCTGCAGCAATGATGGTAGCAGGATGTAATAGTGATAATCCCGTCAGTGATGAGGCAGAGACGCAGGCTGCCAAGAATGCTGCTGCCCAGAAGATTCTCGGCAAGTGGGTGATGAAAAAGAGTGTTACAAAGGAAGGTGAGTCTACAGACAAATATGCGATTCTGGAATTTGATGCAGATGGGAAAGCCGTCTATAATGGCACTCTTGGCGAAGGCTATGAGGACATGCATGAGGAGTCTACATATAAGTTAGGAAATGATTGGAGAGAAGAAGGCAAGGAACTTTCTGGACATGTTTATTTCAAAATCTGGGGAGGTCCGTATGATGGAAATGACAGATTCGAATGCGTCTTCAAAAATGACGAAATGTACCTTGTCAGGGAGAATTATCCTGTTGTTGCGATATCTGTCAAAGCCCCTACAGTCTACTGCTTTGTCAGGTCGGAATTTACGGAAGATACAAAGGATGTAAGCGTATTATTCAAACTTCAAAACGAAAAAGGCGAGGAAACTTATACCTTTAAGGAAGGTGAGAATATCGTCTTCAGATTGGAAATTCGAAACAATGGTACAAAAACAGCCGTTTTGCCTCCGAAGTCTGCCGTTATCGGACGAGATATCTTCCGTGTTTATTCTGCTTCCGATAAAAAGGATCTGGGAACTCCGTGGAATCAGAAGGGTGAAACTTACACAACAGAGGAGGGAGGATTCCTGTTAAGCCCAAACGGTTCTCTAGTTTATGTATGTCCCTGGCTTAATCAGTCGGAGACCACCCTTAGTTCAGACATATATTCCTATTTCAAACTTGACGGAACCAAGCCATTGGCAGCAGGGGATTACTATTCTGAGTTTGATATCAAGTTAAGTGATACTCACAAGGTAACCTGTAAATGCAATTTCAAAATCAAATGAACAACGGGGCCTGACCCCAGTGTGCATAAAAAATTAGAATGATATGAAGATTTTTTTAGTAAAAAGTAGGTTTTTCAAGACTTTCATGGCGGTGCCAGTCCTCTGTTTGGCTATTGCCTGTGAAGATGTTACTGGGTATAAAGACTCGCCAGTTGATGGATATGTTTCACCCAAGAATTTCTCAGTGTCAGGCTGTAAGTCTACTACAAGAGGATTGTTTGAGGACGAGACCATTGAGTACAAAGCAAGAGAGAATGGTCTATTACGTATTACGCACAATAACGCAATATTCAACTGTGTACCAGGGAGAATTTATGCGGAATTAATAGAAAAAGGGCAAACGTTCATCATCGAAGAAATAGAAGAGGAATCGAATGCTAATTGTGTCTGTCCCTACGACTTAGGATACGACATCGGCCCTCTCACAGAAGGAGAGGAATACACAGTAAGCATCAGAAGGGGGAAATCGGAAGAGTCTGAGGTCGCCAAATTCATTTTCACCTATTCCCCAACTGTCAAAGGGCAGATTTCCAGAAAATGAAAATTGACCCATGACTGGCACATAGAATGCAGATACTCTGAAAGGTCGTGACCCTTCTGACCCTTCCGACCCCTGAGCATGGGGCCGGAAGGTGCGGGAGGGTCGCTTATTATTCTTGTATGACAACTATATTCCAATAGGCGTATCTTCTGTTACGATAGTCGTAACGAAAATTACAATAATTATAGCAGATTTTTTAGTATTAATAGTAGAACTATTTAGAATTAATAGTAAATAGTTCTGGAATTAAATCTAAAAATAGTCCCACAATTACTTCGCTGGAGAAGTAGCTTTTGAATAAAGTGAAGTGCTATTCCACTAAACGCGCCCTTCGTTCAGAAGAGCATAAACATCTGTTCTGCACTTATGCGCTGCAGAGATAACGAAAATTCTCAAAATAACTAAGAAAAACAACCTAAAAGTTGTATAATCCGAATAAATTGCTTAACTTTGCCCCCAAAAGGAAGTGATTATGACTTATGATAGCATAACTGAGGATGGTAGGCTTTGGGCAGTCAAATACGATGATTGTCCTGATAATGCGCTCTACATGCTTTTTGAGCAGTGGAACGATGTGGCATGGCTTTACCAGTTCTTTAAGGAGAATTTGGCAGATTTGATGTCGTATTTCAAAATAACGGACGTTAATGAAGCCATCTACGATACCATAGAAGATAGTGAACGACTACAATGTCTGATTTTGGACATCTCGCCAGAGGCGGACTTGGACAAACTATTCAGACCTTTAGAGAATAGTCGTTTTGCTGATGTGCTGCTTGGCAAGGAAAAGGCTCGACTAAAGGATTTTTCCAGGCATGCTTCATGGTTAAGAATATACGCAATCAAGCTGGAACCAGGAATCTATGTTATTACAGGTGGTGCAATTAAACTCACACGGACAATGCAGGAGCGAGAACATACGCTTTGTGAGTTGGCTAAGATGGAGAAAGTGCGCTCCCATCTGTTGACTAATAATATCCTTGATAAGGATTCTTTTGATGATTATATGAGTGAATTAATTTGATATAGAAAAGGAGGTATATATGAAAGAAGTAATCGCACGACTGAAGGAGCATCAGTCACCTACTCCATCAAAATGGAGGGAAAGAGCAGAGTGGAGGCAACAGAACAAGTCTTGGCTGCGGCACTCCCAGCGTATCGCTGTGAAAATGCTTGAGAAGATGGATGAACTGGGATTAACACAGAAACAGTTGGCAGAACTGATGGGATGTAGCCAGCAATATGTTTCAAAGGTTCTGAAAGGTCAGGAGAATCTTTCTCTCGAAACCATGTCGAAGATAGAAGACTGTCTGCACATTTCTATTCTCCAAGAAGAACTGGAGATGGCATAATATCCGTTTCATCGCTCTATGATATGTGCTAAGTGTTCATCCTTTGCTATCTCTGCATCTGTAATGTTCACCATGCCGCGCAGTCTTTTGAACTCGGCAGGCACCTGTCTCTTACCGCTTCAGCTGTTGGAAGAGCTGGAGGCCACTAACCGTGCTGGCAAAGAGTTGCTGAATGATTCTCTGGCAGAAGAGCTCGTAGACTATTTCGATCGTCATGGGTCGAGTAATGAGCGTATGCGCTCCCGTTATATGCTCGGGCGCACCTATTATTTTATGGGCGAGATGCCCCGTGCCTTGGAGATCTATAACGAGGCAGCCGATTGTGCAGATACCACGTCGGCAGATTGCGATTACAAGGTGCTAAGTCGCATCCATGCACAGAAGGCGGCGATCTTCCATTCACAGATTCAGGCTCAGAGCCAGTTGAAAGAACTGAGATATGCAGAATACTATGCTTGGAAAGGAAAAGACACATTGCAAGCAATAGAATGCTATGCTCAGCAAGCTGGAGGATATGACTTTCTAAATGAACAAGACTCTGTAATTATTGTATGTGAAAGAGCGTCACTACTTTTTGATGATATTAAAAGGAAAGATCGAGCAAGTCAAATGCGCGGTCGTGAGATATCTTCGTTACTAAGTAAGGGTCAGTATTTAAAGGCAAGACAGTGTATAGATGAATATGAAGCATGGTCTGAGTTGTTTAGTTCAAGCAATACTATTTCTTTTGGCCATGAGATTTATTATTATATAAAAGGAGAATATTATTTGGCAATTCATAAAATAGATTCTGCTGAATATATGTTTCGAAAAGAATTGCAAAAGGGTATTGACTTGAACAATCAAATTGCTGGTTGCAAAGGGCTTCAGGAGGTTTTTAAACACGCAAAATATGCTAATCTTGCATACGCCTTGAACGATTCCGCATACTCTCTTTCTGAAATGCAGAATATCCAGAAACTTCAGGCATCCTACAATTATAATCATAAGAAACAACTGGCAGAGCAAAAGGCACGAGAGGCTGAAAGAGCTTGGCTGATTCTTGCTTTGGTCGTTAGCTGCGTCATTATCATCTTGCTTCTATTCTCAAAAAAATACTATCTATTCAAGAAAGCAGCTTTGGATTATCGCTTAAAGAATGCGGATATAACCACTCGCTTAAGGAAAATGGCGAAATCCAACCCGCCAGTACAGCCAGGTTTGGAGGACTGGAAGCAACTTCGCGCCCTTGTAGAACGGGAAATACCAGATTTCTCAGAAAGAGTGAATGGCAAGAATCAGCTCTTAAGTGATATGGAGTATGATGTCTGTCTGATGATCCGTGTTCATCTGATGCCGATAGGGATTTCGAGATTGAAAAAGTGTACCCCTTCGTACGTTTCAAATATCCGTAAGAACCTATTGAAACGAATTTTTGGGAAGGATGGCAGTAGTGAGGATTTTGACGATGAAATCGTCAAAATTGGTAATTGACACTCAAAAACAGAAACGCTCAAATAACGTTGTGAAATCATTTTCGGCGTCCTTTTTTGGTGTGCCATACAATCTTTTTTATCTTTGCTGCTGATTTATGAATTATAGTTATGCACATCGTGGCCTGGTCCCAACGAGCAAATAATAATTAGAATGATATGAAGAGATTTTTTGTAAAAAGTAGGTTTTTCAATGCTTTCCTGGCGGCGTCAGTCCTCTGTTTGGCTACTGCCTGCGAAGATGTTACTGGGTATGAAGACTCGCCTGTTGATGGATATGTTGTACCCAAGAATTTCTCTGTGTCAGGCTGTAAGTCTACTACAAGAGGATTGTTTGAGGACGAGACCATTGAGTACAAAGCAAGAGAGAATGGTCTATTACGTATCACGCACAATAACGCTGTTTTCGAGTGCTCCGTTGTACGGATTTATGCAGAAATGACCGTTAATGGCCATACGTATATTATAGAGGAGAAGGCACAGGAAGGTCCTATTAGTGTCAACTGCGTCTGTCCCTACGACTTAGGATACGACATCGGCCCTCTCACAGAAGGAGAGGAATATTCAGTAAGCATCAGAAGGGGGAAATCGGAAGAGTCTGAGGTCGCCAAATTCATTTTCACTTATTCCCCAACTGTCAAAGGGCAGATTTCCAGAAAATGAAAATTGACCCATGATAGACACATAAATGCAAATAGGTGGGCGCAATGGGGCTTGGAACCATTGCGCCCTTCGAATGATTAAAAAACCATAAATTTCAGCGAGATCGTGCAGGGTTTTGGAGGCTTATCAGTTATATAGGTAAAGAACCATAGAAAAAGAGAGCAAATATGAAAGTTAGATTTAATTGTTTGATTATGAAGAAACTATTTATTATTGCAGCCATAGCGCTGCTGGGAGGAATGATGACTGCGTGTAGCAGTAGTGATGATGAATTTGATGTCGAGCAGGTGGAGCCAGCCCTGCGTCCGCTCTTGGGCTACTGGCAGTATACTGGTCAGACAATCGACAGTCGAGTTGGTTATGTCTTCAAATCCAATGGTGAAGTCCTATGTTGGGAAGTCTATTGGGGTGAGTACAAGGAACGCCATTTCGGTACCTATGGAATTGATGATGAACAGCACTTTTATCTCAAGGGTGACAGTAAAGAGAACAATTCTGAAGGTGAATACTATTACGTCACAGAATTTTTCCCTGATTCTATGACTACATTCAGTCCTAATTCGCCAGAACTTCTCCAATACAAGAAATATAAGAAAATAGGCGGTAGACCCTAATAGAATGCAGATACTCTGAAAGGTCGCTTTTCAGTTCCAGGCGCGGAGCAGGGAGCCGTCGAAGGCGCAGAGATAGCGCAGGAGGGATTCGCCTGGCTCGCCATTGGTGATGCTGCCGGTTTCCAGATCGTAGGTGCGCTTGCATTTGGGACAGGCCACTTGTTGGCGGTTGCCAGTCCAGTCGAGTGCCTGCAGATTGGTGCAGTTCGGGCAGCTGCGGTCGTAGGCCCAGAGGCCGTTGAAGTTGGTCATGCCGATGATGATGCCGATATTGTTGCTGGCTCCGAGGATACAGGCGGTGCGCTTCTCGATTTCCGTACTGATGACGTTATCCTCGCGAGGCGTCTTACCGTCGTTGCTGGTCACGTAAATATGGCGGAAGGAGGAAGAACCGTCGCCCGATGCCGTCACATAGACATAGGTGCCTGCACTCCTCGCTGCTGCGAACAGCAGACTGGTGGGGTGCTGATCGTAGGAGAAGACAAACTGACAGCTGTATTTTCTGCTAAAAGGTGCCTCAGCCTGACAGGAAGCTAAGATCAGACAGAGGAATAGCCATGTTCTTTTTAGATAATAAGAACATAAGAACATATTTAGTGTTAACGCTCTTTTAAGACAGAAGAACATAAGAACAAATATATTGTTAGCGTCCCAGTAGTTTGCGTTCTGCCTCTGTCATGCGCTCGAAGTGGAATCCGTCGAGCGTCTGCTGCATCAGAGCCTGTATCTGGTCGTTGCAGAGGTTGCCGATAGAACCTTCGTGCGTATGGTGGATGTTCTTGTCGGCCTTGAAATTGCCAGCCTCGATGTCGAGGCCCACTTTCTTGTAGGCATCACGGAAAGGCATGCCGTTGGCTGCCAGGCGGTTAACCTCCTCGACGCTAAACATCGGATCGTACATTGGATTGTCGAGGATATGCTCGTTGACCTCGATCTTGTTGATGATATAAGCTGCCATCTGCAGACAGTCTTTCAGTTCGCCAAAGGCTGGCAAAAAGACTTCCTTGATAATCTGCAGGTCGCGGAAGTAGCCCACGGGCAGGTTATTCATGATGAGTGTCACCTGCTGAGGCAGCGACTGCAGCTTGTTGCACTTGGCACGGATGAGCTCGAAGACATCGGGATTCTTCTTGTGGGGCATGATCGACGAGCCTGTGGTACACTCTTTCGGCAGCTTCACAAACGAGAAGTTCTGCGAGTTGAACAGGCAGGCATCGAAAGCCATCTTGGCGATGGTGCCTGCAATGGTGGCGATGGCGAAGCCTACGTTGCGCTCCATCTTGCCTCGCCCCATCTGGGCATAGACCACATTGTAGTCCATCGAGTCGAAGCCCAGCAGTTCCGTTGTCATCGTACGGTTCAGGGGGAAGGATGATCCGTAGCCAGCAGCAGAACCAAGGGGATTGCGGTTGGTCATCTTGTAGGCTGCCTGCAGGAAAAGCATATCGTCGCAGAGACTCTCTGCGTAAGCACCAAACCAGAGTCCGAAGCTCGAGGGCATCGCTATCTGCAGATGGGTATAGCCTGGCATGAGCACATCCTTATACTGATTGCTCTTCTGAATCAGTTCGTCGAAGAGGATCTTCACCTCGTCGGCAATCTCCTTCAACTCATGGCGGGTAAAGAGCTTGAGGTCTACGAGTACTTGGTCGTTACGGCTGCGGCCTGAGTGGATCTTCTTGCCCATGTCGCCCAACTTACGGGTGAGCAGCATCTCCACCTGCGAGTGTACATCTTCGACATCGTCTTCGATCACGAATTCGCCACGCTCTGCCAAGTGGTAGATGTTCTTCAACTCTGCCAGCAACTGTGTGAGTTCGTCTTTATCGAGCAGTCCGATACTCTCGAGCATGGTGATATGGGCCATCGAGCCCAGTACATCGTATTTCGCCAGATAGAGATCCATCTCGCGGTCACGCCCCACCGTAAACCGCTCAATTTCCTTATTGATCTCAAAGTTCTTCTCCCAAAGTTTCATATTCATCTATTTATTCTTCCGTCTTAAAAATTCTCAGTTTCAGACGTAATGCACTTGTGCCAGGGCATCGGCGATCTTCTCTACGCCGTCCTGAAGCGGTTTCTCTACCATACTCTTGATAAACGGGTTCAGCTCGGCCTTTACCGTCACCTTCATCTTCGAGTTGTTCTCATCGACGGGCAGCACCTGAACCCATACGTTGAAGGGTACGGGCGACTGCACGGTCTCGAACTTGACGCACTTAGGCTCCTCACGGTCGCAGATGCGGAGCTTGAGCTCACCCACAGGAGGCACCTGAAGGCTCACGGTGTCCTGATCGAAACTAAAGTCACTGACCTTGTCCTCAGGGATGCGGTCGCGCACCTTCTCCAGATTGTTCAAGTCGCTGATATTGTTGTAGACTGCCTGCTGAGAGTAAGGCACGAACTTCACGCTACTCTCGAATTTCGATTCACTTCCGAATAATCCCATAGTTTTCTATTGTCTGAATATTATTGTTTCCAGGTGTCAGGGCTCTTGCGCCATTCGGCGAGAACGGCCTTTTCCTCTTCCTTGATGTAGCCGGTCTTGGCGGCTTCCTCGATCACGGCCTCGTAGTTGCTCAGCGTGATGAGCTTCACGCCAGCCTCCTTGAATGCCTCTTCAGCCACAGGGAAACCGTAGGTGAACGATGCCACCATACCGATTACCTCTACACCATACTCGCGCAGCGCCTGCACAGCCTTCAATGAAGAACCGCCAGTAGAGATCAGATCCTCTACGACGACCACCTTTGCACCTTTCTTGATCTCGCCTTCCACCTGATTGCCCATGCCGTGATCCTTCGGCTTCGGACGTACATAGCTGTAGGGCAGCCCCAGTTCCTCAGCCACCAGTGCTCCTTGGGCGATGGCACCTGTTGCAACACCTGCCACAGCCTCTGCCTCAGGGAAGTTCTCCTGAATGGCGTGACAAAGCTCCAGTTTCACGAACGAGCGCAGCTGTGGGAACGACAGCGTCTTGCGGTTGTCAGTATAGATAGGTGATTTCCAGCCCGAAGCCCAGGTAAACGGGTCATTGGGCTGCAACTTGATGGCTTGAATTTCCATCAGTTTCTGTGCAAATTGATTCTTGATATCCATAATTTCAACGTTGATTTGGCTGCAAAGGTACGAAAAAAAATATAAAGGTAATAAAGTATATAGGTAAAAAAGTAAAAAATCTATGATTTGGCGAAGCCGAGGGCGAGGATGCTGATGCGGATGTTGCCTGACTGGCAGAGGGCTTTGGCACAGGCGATACAAGTGGCACCTGTGGTGATGACATCGTCGATGAGGAGCAGATGTTTGTTGCTGACTGCTGTTGCATCGGTGAGTTCGAAGACGTGTTCTACATTCTCCTGGCGATCCCAACGACCTTTGTTGGTCTGGGAGCCTTTGAAGCTGTTGCGCCTCACCACCTTCTTATAAATGGGTAATCCCGTCATCTCGCTGACACCCTGGGCTATCTCCATACTTTGGTTGTAACCACGTTGGCGCAGACGCTTCTTTGCCAGAGGGACTGGTACAATTCCGTCGATTCCATCGAAAAATCCTGAGGGTTGGATCTCTTTAGCCAGCATGCGCCCCACGATATTGCCAATCTCAGGATGATTCTTGTATTTCAGTTCATAGATGATGTTGGCAGTCTCGGCGTGGGCCTCGTAATAGAAAAAGGCTGTGGCTTTCTCTATAGGAATCTGCGCCCAGAAGAGCTTGGCCATCTCATTATCGTAAGCATGGTGATGAAAACCAGTCCTCGGTAGGTGGAAGTTGCATTTGGCACAGATGACTTCTTCCGTCACCGTCAGGCGATGACCGCAGACCACACAAAGGCGTGGGGCAATCAAATCAAGAAGCCGGCGCCAGAAACTAATCGGTTTCATCGGCGTATTCCATCTCATCATCGACATCGAGACACTGGCGGATGATATCGAACGTGAACCCTCGGCTCAAGGCAAAGCGCACGAGCTTCTGATTCAGTTCGTAGTCGCTCTGAGCCTTGATGCTCTTACGCTTCTGTTTCAACAGGGGGCGGAGTACAGAGAGATATTCCTGATCGTCGATTTCATCGAGCACACGTTGCTGGACTTCCTGATCAATGCGTTTCTGCCAAAGTGCCTGCTGTACCTTACGACGCCCCCACTTGTTATAGCGGATCTTGTCGTTGACGAAGGCTCGTGTAAAGCGCTCCTGATCGATGTAACGCTCTTTTGTGAGTCGTTCGATTATACGATTTTGCACGGTTTCATCGAGTTCCCACCGTTTCATCTTGTCGCGCATCTCCTGCTCGCAGTGCTCTGCCTGTGCACAGAGAGCTGCCAGTTGCAGGAACGCCTCTTGTTCGGTTATTTCTTTCTTCATATTTTCTTAGCTTTAAGGAATCGTTGTTTGCCAAACTGGTCTTGACGTATCTCCGTTTCCTGGAATCCGATACTTTCCAGATAGTTGCCGACTGCCTCAGCCGTCTGTGGATTCAACTCGAAATAGAGCAGCCCGCCAGGCATCAGACTTCTGATGGCATAGTCGCCAATACGCTGGTAGAATATGATGGGATTGTCTTCAGGGGCAAAGAGTGCTGTCTCTGGCTCGTAGTCGAGCACATTCTTGTCCATTCCATTGCGCTCTGACGGCTGGATATAGGGAGGATTGCTGACGATGATGTTATAGAGTGAAGAGTGAAGCGTGAAGCGTGAAGAATCGAGGATGTCCTGGTGCTCAAAGGAGATGTCGGCTCCGAGGGTTTGGGCATTATCCTGAGCGATGCGAAGAGCCTCGTCGGAGATATCCCAGGCAGAGACTTTGGCCTCTGGCATCTCGAGGGCCAGGGTGATGGCGATGCAACCGCTGCCTGTGCCTATATCCAGCAGACTACACTTCTCGCTGCTCTTCTTTCGCTTTTCACTTTCAATGATCCATTCACAAAGTTCTGCTGTCTCAGGGCGTGGGATGAGTACGCCTGGTGCTACATGTAACTGTCGCCCGCAAAAGTCGGCAGTACCTAAGACATACTGCACGGGCTCGGCCTTTTCCAGTCGTGCTGTGATTTTTTCCAGTTCCGTTTGGTCATTTGAAGATAATTCCGTAACTTTGCCACAGAGAATGTCAGTCATCGACAGACCGAAGCGCACATCGAGCACCCAGCGGACAATCGCTTTTGCCTCGCTTGTGTCGTAGATAGGGGTCAGTCTGTGCCAGAGTTCTTCGTATGTCATAGCGGGTACAAAGGTAAGAAAAAAAGTGAAAAGTGAATAGTGAAAAGCGAAAAATATATGATCGACGACGAAAAATTCATGCGACGCTGTATTCAGTTGGCCAAGAACGGACAGCAGAACGCGAAGCCTAACCCGATGGTGGGGGCGGTGATTGTAAGTGCCGATGGCAGAATCATCGGCGAGGGTTATCATGTGCGCTGTGGTGAGGGGCATGCAGAGGTGAACGCCTTTGCCTCTGTGCGTCCTGAGGATGAGGCTTTGCTCCCTGAATCGACCATCTATGTGAGTCTGGAGCCTTGTTCGCACTATGGCAAGACGCCGCCTTGTGCCGACTTGATTATCAAAAAAGGAGTGAAACGGGTGGTCGTGGGCTGTATCGATGAATTTGCCGAAGTACAGGGTCGTGGTATCAGAAAGTTGCGCGAGGCTGGGATCGAGGTAGAGGTTGGTGTCCTTGAGGCGGAATGCAAGCAGCTGAATCGCCGTTTCTTTACTTTCCATCGTGAGGAACGTCCTTATATCATCCTGAAATGGGCACAGACAGCCAATGGTTTTATTGATGACCATTTTAAGCCTGTTCAGATCTCCAATGATTTTACCAAGATGCTATCGCATAAGCTGCGCGCAGAGGAAGATGCGATCCTGGTGGGGCGTGTGACGGAAGAGCGTGATCGTCCACAGTTGAATGTCCGTGATTGGCGAGGTCCCGCTCCCAAGCGGCTTGTCATCGATCATGCTCATCCACTGAATCTGGAGAGTCTGCATGCCCATCATATCCAGTCGCTGATTGTTGAAGGTGGTGCCAAGACGCTCAATTCTTTCCTGGAGCAGCATTTGTGGGATGAGATCCGTGTGGAGACTTCCAATCTGACTGTCACCGACGGTACACGTGCGCCTCAGGTGCCTTCTGAAGCCAAGGTCGTCAGTTCTGAGACCTACGATGGAAACAGGATTGTTACGTTCCGTCGATAAATGTCTGCACCCATAAAAATAGCCCTCGGAAGCATGCACTTTCGAGGGCTATATATATAATAATAAGGTGTAACCCTTACTTCATCAGTGACTGACGAGCAGCGTCGATCTTGTCCTTAGCCTCAGTCAACTGAGTCTTCAGCTCAGCAACAGTTGTGGCGTTGAGAACATCCAGAGGAGCCAGTGCATCAGCAACGGGCTTGATATCGGGATCATACTCAGACAGACGATCCAGAGCGTCGAGAATCAGCACGATACGGAAGGTAGAGTTGGCAGCAGCCTCGTCGTCGAAAGCAGCGAGGAACTTCTCTGAGTTCTGGTTAACCAGATAGAGCTGCTCAACGAGAGATGCAGCAGCAATCTGCCAGAAGTAGTTGATACGGCCGTTCTCGTTCATGGCATTGTAGAGAGCCTCAGTAGCCTCTGCGATAGGAGCGTCATCCTCGATAGCCTTGAAAGAGGGGTCGTTGATATCGGTAGCCAGTTTGGTAATAGCCTTGTCATACTCATCGGTAGGCATCTCGTAGAGCTTAGCTGTCTCAGCGTCAACCTGGAGAGCAGCGAGCATGCGATACTTCTCAGCCAATGTGGTAGCATTCTCTGCTACGGCAGGGTTCAGAAGATAGGTAGGCTTCACCTGCAACTCTTCTTTTGTCAGTTTGATGGTACCATTGCTGGCCTGCAGAACGGGAAGCTGCTTCAGCTTGCCAATCTCAGAAGCGAGGCTGTCGACGTGCATCTTGATGCTGGCCTCAATCTGCTGCTGCTCAAAACTCTTCAGAGAGTCGTTCGTTTCTACAGTGTTACCACTTTTGTTTCCTCCGCATGCTGCGAAGACCATTGCTGCAAATGCTACAGCGAAAATTGATAATTTCTTCATTGTTTTAAAATTTAGTTATTAAATAAAATTAATATCGTTTTCTCTTTATTGTTCACCTTTTCTGATAAATCTGCCAGGACAGTCTGTCAGTAGCAATATGATTCCCATGATACTCATAATCGCCAAGACACCCATATTAAACCAGAGCGTCTTGATGTGGTATGAGCCAAGGACTTTCTCGCTGCTGTAGAAGGGAGCGCGACCCGTCGTGCTTCGAGGGGTCAGGAAGACAAGACCGGAGCGGGGAACGATGGAGTGCCCGATGACATCGAGCATGCGCCCTTGATCTGCACCAACGACGAACTCCTCCAGTTTGATGTTATAGTGGCTCCGCTTCAAGTCGAGCACTGCTTCCTTGCCCATCTCGCGAATCATCTTTGCCATCACGGCATCGGCCTTCAGGGTGGCTTCGTTGCTTCGCTTCGAGAGGATATCCTCGCACTTGGACATATATTCCTTGAGTGAGGGATAGGAGTAGTCTCCATTGTAAGGCTCGACTCCGCAGAATTCAGACACGAAGGGCAGGCCGTGGTTGATCACTTCGATATGGTTCTGGTCGATCTCCTTGCCATGATCTTTTTCATCCTTCAGGGTTTCCAACTGAGACTCTAATTCATAGAGGAACCCAGCGTTAACAAACTGTGTCTCATATTTCTCTTTGTCGAGCTCAAAGAATGTTTTCTCGTATTCGTTGTCAGAGTAGGATGTGACGGCAAGTGCCTCATAGGCCCAGCGGGAAGGAATGAGCTCGCCAATAAGCGGCACATTACCTGTTGTGCTCTTTGGCGTCAGGTCGGAGAAACTGACTACGAGTCCACAAAGGAGAATCTGAGGAATCAGCAGTATGGGGATGCTGATGTAGATGGCAACTACCGAACTGAGGCACTGCGATAAGAGCAGACCCGTCAAACTGGCGAGGAACGAGGTGGTGAACAAGATGAGCCACCACGACCAGAAGAGTCCCTGCAACTCCATGATATAGTTGCCTATGACGATAAACAGCAGAGTCTGGAGCAGTGAGACTCCTGCCATGTAGACGATCTTCGACCAGATATAACTGCCGTATGAGAGTCTCAGGAATTTTTCTCGTTTCAGCAGGGCTCTGTCCTTGATGATTTCCTCGGCACTGCCGCTCATACCGATGAAGGTGGCGACAATGACTGCCATGAAGAAATAGCTGACGAGGTTCTTATTGTTCATCACGCTATAGCCTTCAGGAGGCGCAAAGCGTGTCAGATAGGCACAGACTAGCGCAAGCAGTGGGGCTTCGAGCAAGGTGATGCACAGATACTGCACATTCGTAATCTTCGTCCTGATGTTTCTTCGCAAGAAGATCAGGAACTGCTTGAGGGCATTTGGCTTCTTCTGGTCTGATGCTGGTACGTCGCTGACGCTGGGAGCAGGCAGCTCGGCCCTGTTCTTCAGATAGAGCTCATGCCACTCCTGAGGCGACATCTTTCGCTCGTCGGATACCTCACCACTGCTGTTGAGTGCCTTTTCATCGATGATGTTCAGGACAATCTCAGGGTTGACATTACCACAGGTAGGACAGGCACTGGTCTCTGCGTCGGCATAGTTGGCTGCATCCTTGAAATAGGTAATGGCATCAATGGGATTGCCGTCGAATACGGGATAACCACCTTTATCAAGCAGCCACAAGCGGTCGAAGAGCTTATAGACATCGCTGGAAGGCTGGTGAATGTTCACCACGATGAGCTTGCCTTTGTAAGTCTGCTCTTTCAGAAGGTTGATGACCTTCTCGGTATCTGCAGACGAGAGTCCTGAGGTAGGCTCATCCAGGAAGAGTACAGCTGGTTCGCGAATCAGCTCCAAGGCGATGTTCAGGCGCTTGCGCTGGCCGCCAGAGATATATTTGTTGATGGCAGAACCCACCTTGAGATCCTTGGCGGCATCGAGCCCCAGGTCCTTGAGGGTTTTCATCACACGCTTGTCGATTTCCGCATCGCTCATGCCTTCGAAGCAGAGCTTGGCTGTGAAATAGAGGTTCTGATAGACCGTCAGTTCTTCAATCAGCAGGTCATCTTGCGGCACGAATCCTATCAGGTTCTTGGCTGCAGGTTCAGAGATGCTATGCCCATTGATGGTAATGGTTCCTTCCTGGGGAATGAGCGTCCCATTGAGGATGGAGAGCAGGGTAGACTTACCTGTGCCCGAACCTCCCATGATGGCCAGCAGTTCTCCATTGCGCAGCGTAAAGCTGAGGTCGTGCATGCCGTTGTCGCTATTGGGGAAGCGGAAGTTGATGTCGCGCCCGCAGAACTCCACTTTCTCAGTCTTCTTCATACTCTCGCCAAAGGCTGAGGCATATTTCTCAAATATCGTTGAGAAGTAAATGGGCTTGCCGCTTTTCCCTTTCAGCACACTGCTCTGCAGCCATACCTGGAAAGCGCCTGAGAGCACAGGGACATCGTTGAGCGTAACGGTATCATTCCCGGTATAGGTAAACATGAGTATGCCTAACTCGGGATCCATCAGTGTCTTCAACTGTCCGTCTGTATCCTCCAGAGTGTGGAGCATCACGTATTTCGTAGGCTTGTTGTAGACGAAATCACTGAAATTCTGGTAAATGTTATCAGAGATACCGAAGATTTCAGCTATCGTGCGGAACATGATGTCAGAAAACTGTCCGTCGCCACCACAGAACTCCATCAAACGGAGAAGCAACAGCGACTCCTCTTTGTTGGTGATCTTTCCATGAAGATTTGAACAGATAGACTCAACGGTATCCTTAATATTGACGTCGACAGTCTCGTATGCTGCTCGCATATCTGTGTACAGATCGAGATACGTGTCAATGTTCCTGATACCTAAATGTCGCCGTAAATAGTTAGTGAGCATGGTCTTTGCCCATGCTTCGTCTACTTGTTCATCCTTGCCAAACAATGCAAACAAGGAAAGAAAACTCGATAAGATGAGATCTGTCATCTTTCTTAATGCTTCACAATTTTATAGTTCGAACTTAAATTTTGCTTGCAAATTTATGAAAAAAAAGGGACTATAAACTCGAAAGCAAGTTAAAAAGAATTAAAGTGGGCTATTTACGTCCGAAATCAGCAGGAACCTCACCCCATTTTGAGGTTTCCCATTTGATGATGGGGTTACGATAGTTGTGAGTCTGCAGCCAATTCTCAGCCCTTAAAATGATCTGATAGAGCTGTTCTGTCTGGGGTGTACGCTCGAGTTTGGTCTTGCATTTTCGCTTCTGAACCCATAGGATGGCATTGTAGCTGTCGGAGTAGATGGTCTTGTCGTGAAGTCCCTTTTGCCAAGCCAGTGCCAGTGCGTGGACAATAGCAAGGAATTCACCTATATTATTGGTGCCGTGGACAGGTCCGAAGTGAAACACCCTCGCACCCGTCTGCAAGTCGATGGCCTGATATTCCATAGGACCAGGATTGCCAGAGCAGGCTGCATCCACAGCCCACGCGTCTGCCCTTACCTCTGGAGGCAAGGGCAGAACCGTGTCGTTGCGGTATGACGGCGGATTAATTAACATTTCACTTCTCACTCCACACTCCTTACATTCTCTCCGGTACTTCGATGCCGAGCAGACCCATACCGTTCTTGATAATCTTGGCCACATTCTTTGCCAGAACCAAGCGCACGAGCTTCTTCTGCTCGTCGGACTCGTTCAGAATTGAGTAGTCGTGATAGAACTGATTGAACACCTTCGTGAGTTCATAGCAGTAGTTGGCGATGCCTGAAGGCGAGTAGTCCTTGCCTGCCTGTTCTACAGCTGCTCCAAACTCGTTCATCTTCTGAACCAGTTCAATCTCTTTCTCCGAGAGTGAAACAGGTGAGACAGCAGGTTTGATTCCCTCAGCCTCGGCCTTGCGCAGGATACTGCGGATGCGGGCATAGGTATATTGGATGAAAGGACCTGTATTGCCGTTGAAATCGATACTCTCCTCTGGATTGAAGAGCATATTCTTGCGGGCATCGACCTTCAGAATGAAGTATTTCAGCGCGCCCATACCCACGATGCGGGCAATCTCGGCTCGCTCTTCCTCGCTCATATCGTCGAATTTCCCCAATTCCATCGAGGTTTTCAGGGCATCCTCTACCATCAGCTGCATCAGGTCGTCGGCATCGACAACAGTTCCCTCACGACTCTTCATCTTGCCGTTAGGCAGTTCCACCATACCGTAAGAGAAGTGAACCAGCTCCTTGCCCCACTTGAAGCCCAGACGATCCAGCAGGATAGAGAGCACCTGGAAGTGATAGTTCTGTTCGTTGCCCACCACATAGATCATCTTGTCGATGGGGAAATCCTGGAAACGCATCTCTGCCGTTCCAATGTCCTGGGTCATGTAGACACTGGTTCCATCGCTACGGAGCAGCAACTTCTGATCCAGTCCCTCGTTGGTAAGGTCTGCCCATACAGAGTTATCCTCATGGCGCTCGAAGAGTCCCTTGGCGAGACCTTCCTCCACCTTGGCTTTACCCTTCAGATAGGTCTGGCTCTCGTAGTAGATCTTATCGAAGCTGACGCCCATCTTCTTGTAAGTCTCGTCGAAGCCGGCATATACCCATGAGTTCATCTTCTCCCAAAGCGCGCGCACCTCAGGATCGTTCTGCTCCCATTTCACGAGCATCTCGTGGGCCTCTTTGATGAGGGGAGCCTCTTGCTTGGCCTTCTCCTCGTCCATGCCCTGAGCCACTAACTCCTTGATCTCTTCGCGATAATGCTTGTCGAAGGCCACGTAGTAGTCGCCAATCAGATGGTCGCCTTTCTTGCCTGAGCTCTCAGGTGTCTCGCCATTGCCCCACTTCAGCCAGGCAAGCATCGATTTACAGATGTGGATACCGCGATCGTTCACGATATTGGTCTTGACCACCTTGTTGCCGTTGGCCTCCATAATCTGTGCCAACGACCAGCCCAGCAGGTTGTTGCGCACATGACCAAGGTGCAGGGGCTTGTTCGTGTTGGGTGAGGAGTATTCGATCATGACGAGGGGAGAGTCCTCCGTAGCCTTTTTCATGCCGAAGTTCTCGTCTTGATCGATGGCGCTGAGCAACTGCAGCCATGCACCGTCGCCAATGCTCAGGTTCAGGAAACCCTTTACCACGTTGAACTTCTCTATGGCAGAACAATTCTGCTGCAAGTATTCGCCAATCTCCTGGGCTGTCTGCTCAGGTGATTTTTTCGCTACTTTTACAAAGGGGAAGACCACTAACGTCAGGTTACCCTCAAACTCACTTCTCGTCTTCTGCAGCTGCAGCATCTTCTCGGATGCTTCCATCCCGTAGAGTGCCTTGACGGCCTCGCCTGCAGCTTTGCTGATCAATGCTTCTATATTCATCTGTAAACTGTTAACTATAATCTGTAATCCGAATTTTGGGTGCAAAGGTACAACTTTTCTTTTGATTACCACAGCGGGAGGCGCTTATTTTTTATGAAGTGCCACTTATTTTCCGTTAAGTGCCGCTTGTTTTCCGATAAGTGCCACTTATCTGCGCAGGGATGAAACCCATAGCCCGGCAAACGTCAGCAGACCATTGAGCATCAGCAGTTCGTAGCCAAAACGATAGCCCCAGAGATGCTGGGCGATGAGGTCCAGAAGGTAGCAGAGCAGGGGAGAGATGATGCAGATATAAGGCACGAACGTGTCGTTGGGCTGCTTCTTGGTGAATAGTCCGAAGACGAACAATCCCAGCAACGGGCCATAGGTATAGCTGGCCAGAATGTAGATGGCGTCTATCAGTGAGGTGGAATTGATCTGGCGGAACAAGAGAATGAAGAGCACGAAGAAGAGGCACATGGCGATATGCACTCTCTTCCGAAGTGCCTCATTGTCAGGCTGCTGACGGATGTCCACGCAAAAGCACGTGGTGAGTGAGGTGAGGGCAGAGTCGGCACTCGAGAACGAGGCCGCCACGATGCCGATGGTGAAAAGCAATGTCAGAAGTGACGAATCAGCTGATCCCTGAATAAAGGTGGGGAGCATCTCGTCGCCCTTCAATCCGCTGCCGAGTACCATTGTCAGTAAGACGCCAAGGGCGAGAAAGAGCAGATTGGCAGGAACAAACGCCACGCCATAGGTACACATATCCTTCTGTGCATCGCGTAACGTCTTGCAAGTCAGGTTCTTCTGCATCATGTCCTGATCCAGTCCCGTCATGACAATGGCGATGAAGGCACCACTGAGGAACTGCTTGACAAAGTGGTGAGGCGACAGCCAGTCATCGAACACGAAAATGCGACTCATGTCGCTGCTGGAAATGACGCTAACAGCCTCACATACAGACAGATTCAGCTGGCTGATGACAGATAGGATGATCATGATGAGGGCCGTGAAGAGACAGAGTGTCTGGAACGAGTCGGTAAACACCAGCGTGCCAATGCCGCCACGGCGGGTGTAGAGCCAAATGAGCGCCACCATCACAATGACATTCACAGCGAAAGGAATGCCTGCAGGAGTGAAGACAAACTGCTGAAGGATGATGCAGATGACATAGAATCTGACGGCTGCCCCCGTCATCTTCGACAGCAGGAAGAAACTGGCTCCCGTCTTGTATGATCGCTTGCCGAGCCGTTGCCCCAGATAGGTGTAGATGCTGGTGAGGTTCAGCCTATAATAAAGAGGTAACAGCACGAAGGCGATGACCAGATAACCCACGATGAACCCCAGGCACATCTGCAGATAGGTCATCTGCGAGGTGAGCACCATGCCAGGGACGGAGACGAACGTGATGCCTGATATCGAGGCACCAACCATGCCAAAGGCTACCATATACCAAGGAGCACGGCGATTGGCACGATAGAATGTATCGTTGTTTGCCTTCCTGCTCGTCAGGTGACTGATGCCGAAAAGGATGGCGAAATATGACAGTACGGTAATGATAATTGCCATTTCAGCGTGCAAAGATAAGTATTTTTTCTTAATTCCTAACTCTTAATTCTCAATTTCTTTGTATCTTTGCGCTCGATATGAACATCCGAGACCGTCAGATTCTGCAGATAGCCCTGCCCTCGATCGTGTCGAACATCACCGTGCCCTTGCTGGGAATGATCGATGTCGCCATCGTGGGCCACATGGGCAGCCCTGTCTATATCGGCGCTGTGGCCGTTGGTTCGATGATTTTCAACCTCGTCTATTGGCTTTTCGGCTTTCTCCGTATGGGTTCCAGCGGAATGACGTCTCAGGCTTTGGGGCGCAGGGATTTCAGGGAAGTCACGCGGATTCTGGTTCGCTCGATGGTGATCGCGCTGGGCATCGCCCTGCTGCTCATCGTGCTCCAGATACCGATGAAATGGCTGATGTTCTGGTTGATCAGTCCTACGCCTGATGTGGTGCCCTTCGCCACTACCTATTATTATATGGTTATCTGGGGAGCACCAGCCATGATGGGACTTTACGGGCTCTTGGGGTGGTTCATCGGCATGCAGAACACGCGGATCCCTATGTTTATCTCCATCATGCAGAATGTGGTGAACATCCTCGCCTCGCTGACCCTCGTCTATGGTTTTGGCATGAAGATCGAGGGCGTCGCCTTGGGCACTGTGATAGCTCAATATGCCGGTTTCATCGTGGCTTTGGGACTTCTGAGCTATCATTATGGGCGTCTGAGGAAGTATCTTGTCTGGCAGGGAACATTTGTTCGTGAAGCGATGGGGCGCTTCTTCCACGTGAATCGCGACATTTTCCTCCGTACGCTCTGTCTCGTAGCTGTCAATCTCTACTTTACGTCGGCAGGAGCTCGCAGTGGAGCCGTCATCTTATCCGTGAATACGGTGATGATGCAGCTATACCTCTTCTTCTCCTATTTTATGGACGGTTTTGCTTATGCAGGCGAGGCTTTGGGAGGCAGGACCTATGGCGCTCATAACAAGGCGGCTTTTCGCGAGACGTTACGCCATCTCGCTTTTTGGGCAGTAGGCGTTACCTTACTTTATACGTTGGTCTACCTTCTTGGCGGTCGTTGGATCGTAAGTCTGCTGACAGACGAGCCTCAGGTCATCCTCACTGCTGACGACTATCTCTTCTGGGCCTGGCTGGTACCAGCAGCAGGTGCAGCAGCTTTCATTTGGGATGGTATCTTCATTGGCATCACAGCCACTCGCGGCATGCTCGTCTCCTCGTTTGTCTCATCTCTCGTCTTCTTCGCAGTCTATCTGCTCACGGTGTCAGCCTTAGGCAATCACGGTCTTTGGCTAGCCATGATTGTCTACCTCGCATCCAGGGGAGTATTGCAGACCCTATGGTTTTTCAGGCGATGCGGTTAGATCTTTCGTTTTTTCGATCATAATTAGGCCGAATTTGGTGTGATTTAACTAATTTAGCCTAAAACTGACGCTTATTTTGGGGTTGGAGAATGATATTTGAGGATAATTTCGTAAATTTGTGCGCAAAAGTGAAACAGTGACTACCTATAAAATTCAGATAAATCTCAGATGAAAAATCTACATAAGAAATACAAGCGCTTCAAGGAGTGGGAGAAGCAGCCTCACCAGGTGGCACCACTCTCTGAGGTTCATCATGAGTGCGCTACCTGTGGCACGAGCTACGAGGGCAATTACTGCCCCCGCTGTGGACAGTCGGCTAAGATTGGTCGCTATTCTTTCAAGAACCTGCTATATCTATTATGAATCATAAGTCGTAAACATGATGACAAAGGGGTTGGAACTGAGTGGAAATGCGCTGAAAGTCATTGCTATCATCGCCATGACGATCGACCATCTGGCATGGGTGGGCATCGAGACTTACGAGCAGGCGGAGACACCGCTACAGATATTTCTGCACATCATAGGTAGGCTGACGGCTCCGATGATGATTTTCTTCGTGGCTGAGGGCTATTACCATACCCACGACTTCCAGCGTTACCTGCGTCGCCTGATGATACTGGCTGTGGTCAGCCATTTTGCATTCTGCTACTTCAACATGTCGGGCTTCAATCCCTTCGACAATCTGCTCTTCAATGCCACGAGTATCGCCTGGCCGCTCATGTGGGGTCTGATACTGCTCAAGGTTTGGGATATGGAAAGGCTGCAGATAGGCAAGTCGGCAATGCGGCTGGCCGTCTGGCATAAAGTGGCTATCACCCTTGTTGCCTGCCTGCTGACCTTTACTTCGGATTGGAGTTGCGCAGCCCCATTGGCTATTCTCATGGTGGGCAGAAGTCGGGGCAACTTCCACAAGCAGATGCTGTGGCTGATGCTGATTATCTCACTCTACGCCGTCGCCTTCTTCATTTTCCACAGCCACGTTTACGGTATGGTCCACCTGGCTTGCTGGCTGGTAGTGCCCCTGCTGTCCTTATACAACGGGCAGCGAGGCCGCTGTCGATGGCTTGGCAAGTTCTTCTACTATTATTATCCAGTCCACATGGCGCTGATAGGCCTCCTCGCCCGATTACTGTGAGGCACACTCTCTTTGATGATTCGATCCTATCGCTTGTCGGGCACGCCGTAGTCCATCCAGCGTTCTTGCGGGTAGTAGCCCTTCAGAATCTTTTTCTTCTCAGTGTAGACCTCCTTCACATGATCCATTGCGACCTTCAGTTTGGCCACTGTTGGTGTGAGCTGTTCACGAATACTGTCCACCTCGGCATTGACGGCCTCCAGTTCCTTGACGGCCTGTTCCATTGCGTTGATCTCATCGTTGGTGACGCCACGTTCACCCATCTCCTTGACATGACGACGCATGCCATGCAACTGCCTTACGATGATATTGCCCAGGTTCTTCAGTTTCGGCATCTTGCTCATGGTGCTACGCACGGGTTGGACATCGTAGAGCAGCATGAGTAGCAGGACGATGGTGCCGACGATGCACATCACGCCAAACATCTCCTTAACAGCCACCATGAGGATGCTCTGATAATCGGTGTGCAGACCTCGATTGAGCGTATCGGCTACCTGATGGCGCAGGCCGTAGCTATACATGCCTGAACACATGGACTCAGCAACACCATTGCGGATGAAACCGGAGATGGTAAGCGCATGAAAGAAGAAGGGAAACTCGATGAGGTCTTTCAGGTAGAGCGTCATCGTGGCAAAGAAGATGCTGTAGCCAAATGTGCGCAAGAAGGTGGGC
>ONKL01000033.1 GCA_900318395.1 uncultured Prevotella sp. | reverse complement strand
GGTCCCACCTCTTCCCATTCCGAACAGAGAAGTTAAGCCCGCCTGCGCCGATGGTACTGCAATGCAATGCGGGAGAGTAGGAAGCCGCCATCTTTTTTTAAGAAGAGCCTCGAAGATACAATATCTTCGGGGCTTTTTCGTTATATATACGTATGCAATGGACTGACAGAATACGACAAATCAAGATTCTCTTAGTGATTTCAGCTGTAATCATAGCTGTTACCTCACTTCTTGTTTCTCATTATCTGGTGAAGGATCTCTCTCGCGAGGAGCGCAAGAAGATGGAGGTATGGGCCGAGGCTCTTCATGCATTGAACCATGCCGACGAGACGACCGACCTTTCGCTGGTTCTTGATGTCATGCAGGGTAATACGACGATTCCTGTGATAGTTTTGAATGAAAACGGTGGAATAGATGACTATCGTAACATCGAAGATACACTGAACCTGGAAGCGTATGCAAAACGTATGAGACAGGCAGGCGACACCATTATTGTGGGTAGTCAGATGGTGTGTTATGACGAATCCCTGCTGTTGAAACGACTTTCCCAATATCCTTATTGGCAGCTTGGCATTGTCATGATTTTTGTGGTTGTGGCTATCTTCGCTTTGTTGTCTTCTAAAAAAGCAGAGCAGAATAAGGTTTGGGTGGGGCTGTCAAAGGAGACGGCTCATCAATTGGGTACACCGATTTCCAGTCTGATGGCGTGGGTGGAAATCCTGAAAGAGAATCATCCCGATGATGAACTCATTCCGGAGCTGGATAAAGATGTCAAGCGCCTGGAACGTATCGCGGAGCGCTTCTCAAAGATCGGTTCCTTGCCTGAACCGAAAGAGGGTTCGATGAATGAAGTGTTGGCTCATGTTGTTGACTATATGAGCCGTCGTACATCCAACAAGGTCGAGATGGTTTGTCATGTTCCTGAGCAGGATGTGATTGTCAGAATGAATTCTTCTCTGTTTGAGTGGGTGGTAGAGAACTTGTGCAAGAATGCGGTCGATGCCATGGAAGGAAATGGCAGAATCGACCTGTCATTATCCGAGGAGGGCAGTAAGGTGATCCTTGAAGTAAAGGATACTGGCAAAGGTATCCGCAAGAAGGATATCAAGAATGTGTTTACACCAGGCTTTACTACAAAACAGCGCGGGTGGGGACTTGGGCTCTCTTTGGCAAAACGGATTGTTGAGGAGTATCATAAAGGTCGCATTTTTGTGAAATCGTCGGAGTTGGGTAAAGGCACGACATTCCGTGTAGAACTTCCTCGATGAACTGTGAAAACTGCACAGATACGGGGCGGTTTGTGTAATATAAACCCCTGATAACTAAAGAATTTGCCTTAAAATGATAAAAAAACCAAATAACCGCTCCTTAATTGAAAAAAAGTTTGTAACTTTGCAACCCAAATTGGATTATTATGTGTTGTTTGGAGTTGTTGAAGATAGATTTGAAGGGTTTGAAGGAAGAGGAAACTTCCTTGGATTTCGATCTGGATGACCGTTACTTCGAGGCTCTGGACGGTGCCGAGACGAGGCGAGGCTCATTGCATGTGTCAGTGTCTATACGCAAGGCTACTGGCTTTTTCGAGTTCAACTTCCATACGGCAGGCACAGTGATCATCCCTTGTGACCGTTGTCTCGATGATATGGAGCAGCCGGTGGAAACCGATAACCGTCTCATTGTCAAGCTCGGAAGCGAGGCCTCAGAGGAAGATGATATGATCGTCGTGGACGAGAACGAAGGAATACTCGACATGTCGTGGATCATCTATGAGTTTATAGTTCTGACCATACCCATCAGGCATGTGCATGCACCCGGCAAGTGCAACCCTGCCATGACGCAAGCTCTGGAAGAGCTGTCAGCTGACCGAAGCAGCGATGAGGAGTCCAGCCAGGCGATAGACCCCCGATGGGAAAAACTCTTGAAATTAAAAGAGTAAAAAGGTAAAAAAGTAAAAATGTAACAATTAAATAATTATAGAATTATGGCACATCCTAAAAGAAGACAGTCAAAGACTCGTACACTCAAGCGTCGTACTCACGACAAGGCAGTAGCTCCCACACTGGCAGTATGCCCTAACTGTGGTGCATATTATGTTTATCACACTGTATGCCCCACCTGTGGTTACTATCGTGGTAAGGTAGCTATCAAGATTGAGGAAGAAGTAGCTGAGTAATGGATAGAATCAACGCGATCATCACCGGCGTAGGTGGCTACGTCCCCGATTATGTTCTTACCAATGACGAACTGTCGCGGATGGTTGACACCAACGATGAGTGGATTATGACGCGTGTGGGTATCAAAGAGCGCCGCATCCTGACGGAGGAAGGTCTCGGCACCAGCTATATGGCTCGTAAGGCTGCCAAGCAGCTGATCCAGAAGACTGGTGTTGACCCCGATACCATCGACGCACTGATTGTAACCACTTCTACGGCCGACTATAAGTTCCCCTCCACGGCCAGTATCGTTGTTGGAAAGGTGGGACTGAAGAATGCTTTCGCCTTCGACTTCTGGGGCGCCTGTTGCGGATTCCTCTATACACTCGACGTGGCTGCGTCGATGATCCAGAGCGGACGCTATAAGAAGATTATCATCATCGGAGCCGACAAGATGTCATCGGTGACAGATTATAAGGACCGCCAGACATGTCCTCTCTTTGGAGACGGTGCAGCTGCAGTCCTTCTTGAGGCCACAGAAGAGCAGAATATCGGTGTGATGGATTCCTACTTCCGCACAGACGGCAAAGGTCTCCCGTTCCTGCACATGAAGGCAGGAGGTTCCGTTTGCCCGCCGTCGCACTTTACGGTAGATCATCGTCTGCACTACCTCTATCAGGAGGGTCGCACGGTGTTCCGCTATGCAGTGACGAACATGAGCAACGACTGTGCGCTGATAGCCGAGCGTAACGGCCTGAACAAGGATAATATCCAGTGGGTCGTTCCTCATCAGGCTAATATGCGTATCATCGAGGCGGTAGCCAAGCGTCTGGAACTCCCGATGGAGCAGGTGATGGTGAACATCGAGCACTACGGCAACACGAGTGCTGCCACGATACCGCTCGCCTTGTGGGACTACGAAAGTCGTCTCCAGAAGGGTGATAACATGATACTCACCGCGTTCGGTGCAGGATTTGTACATGGAGCATCCTACTTAAAGTGGGCATACAACGGAAATGAGAAATGAAAAAGTGAGGAGTGAAAAGTGAAAAGTTGATGCACAAAGCAGGATTCGTCAATATCGTTGGAAATCCCAACGTAGGTAAAAGTACGCTCATGAACCAATTGGTTGGTGAGCGTATTTCGATTGCAACCTTTAAGGCCCAGACCACGCGCCATCGCATCATGGGCATCGTGAATACCCCCGAGATGCAGATTGTCTTCTCCGACACGCCAGGCGTATTGAAGCCTAACTACAAGCTTCAGGAGTCGATGCTCGCTTTCTCGGAGTCGGCCCTGCAGGATGCTGATATCCTGCTCTACGTGACGGATGTGGTGGAGAATCCTGAGAAGAACATGGACTTCCTGGAGAAGGTTCAGAAGATGGAGATACCAGTCATTTTGTTGATCAATAAGATTGATATGACCCCATCCAGTCTCCCCCAAGGGGAAGAGCATAGCGAGTCAGGTAAGCCCGCCTCTCCTTCTAAGAGACCAGAGGAGATTCTCGGCACGATTGTGGAGAAGTGGCATTCTTTGCTGCCTAATGCCGAGATCCTGCCGATTTCCGCTAAGAACAAGTTTGGTGTCGATATGCTGCTGAAGCGTATTCAGGAACTGCTCCCCGAGAGTCCTGCCTACTTCGATAAAGACCAGTTGACGGATAAGCCTGCGCGCTTCTTCGTTTCAGAGATTATCCGCGAGAAGATCCTGCTCTATTACGACAAGGAGATTCCGTATTCGGTAGAGGTCGCTGTGGAGCGTTTCAAGGAGGATGACAAGCATATCCACATCAATGCCGTGATCTACGTGGAGCGTGACTCGCAGAAGGGTATCATCATCGGTCATCAGGGTGTGGCGCTGAAGAAGGTCTCTACCGAGGCCCGCAAGTCGCTGGAGAAGTTTTTTGGCAAGACCATCTATCTCGAGATCTTCGTGAAGGTGGATAAAGACTGGCGTTCTTCCGAGCGGGAACTCAATCATTTCGGTTATAATCCCGAATAAGATTATGAGGCACGGATTTCACGGATTTACACGGATCATATAAGTGCTCATGATAAAGAAAAGATAATAATATGGGATGGATGGTAACTGAAACGGATCATAATCCGTGTAATCCGTGCCAAAATATATAAGACCTATGGGAAATTTAGTAGCAATAGTTGGGCGCCCGAATGTGGGAAAATCGACGCTTTTCAATCGCTTGACAAAGTCACGCCAGGCGATTGTGAGTAATGAGGCAGGTACGACGCGCGACCGTCAGTACGGCAAGTGCGAATGGAATGGGCGCGAGTTCTCTGTCGTCGATACCGGCGGCTGGGTGGTTAATTCCGATGATGTGTTCGAAGAGGAGATCCGTAAGCAGGTGATTATCGCTACGGAGGAAGCCGATCTTGTGCTTTTCCTTTGCGATATCAATAATGGTGTGACGGGCTGGGATATGGACGTGGCGCAGATTCTGCGCCGTGCCAAGCTTCCAGTCCTTCTGGTGGCCAATAAGGCCGATGATGGCAAGGACCTCTACGATCAGTATGACTTCTATAAGCTCGGGCTCGGTGATCCCTGGCCCATCAGTGCTGCCACAGGCAGTGGCACTGGCGATTTGCTCGACAAGGTGCTTGAGATCCTGCCCGAGAAGGCTAAGGACGACCTCGAGGAGGGTATTCCACGTTTTGCCGTCGTAGGGCGTCCTAATGCAGGCAAATCGAGCATCATCAATGCCTTTATCGGTGAAGACCGTAACATCGTGACAGAGATAGCCGGCACCACCCGCGACAGTATCTATACCCGCTATGATAAGTTCGGATTCGACTTCTATCTGGTGGATACCGCTGGTATCCGTCGCAAGAATAAGGTGACCGAAGACCTCGAGTTCTATTCAGTGATGCGCTCCATCCGTGCCATCGAGAACAGCGATGTCTGTATCCTCATGATCGATGCCACCCGTGGTATCGAGGCTCAGGATATGAACATCTTCCAGCTGATTCAGAAGAACAACAAGTCGCTGGTGGTAGCCGTGAATAAATGGGACCTTGTAGAGGATAAGTCGCAGGCCGCCATCGATACCTTCATCAATGCCATTCGTCAGCGCATGGCGCCATTCGTGGATTTCCCCATCATCTTTACCTCAGCCCTTACGAAGCAGCGTATTTTCAAGGTGCTGGAGACGGCAAAGGAGGTATATCTGAACCGTAAGGCGAAGATAGGAACATCGAAGCTCAACGAGGTGATGCTGCCCCTGATAGAGGCTTTCCCGCCTCCCTCGGTGAAGGGCAAGTACATCAAGATTAAGTATGTGGCACAGGTGCCCGATACGCAGATTCCCACCTTCGTATTCTATGCCAATCTGCCGCAGTATGTCAAGGAGCCCTATAAGCGCTTCCTCGAGAATAAGATCCGCGAGAACTGGACGCTTACTGGCTCACCGATCAATGTCTTTATCCGTCAGAAGTGAAAGATGAAAAAGTTGCTACCACTACTTTTCACTTTTAACCTTTTACTTTTCACTTCTTGCGGTGGTGCCACGCCGGAAGAGATGGCTTCACTGGCTGCAAAGGGCTATTATGAGCACTTGATGCGGGGCGAATATCGCCAGTTCCTGGAGGGAAAGGAGTTCCAGCCGCTGGATACCATCGGCACCATCGATCGTATGGAGGAGCATGAGGTGAACCTCCGTCAGTTTATGGCGCAGCAGGAGGAAGCGCATCACGGCATCCGTGAGGTGCGTATCTCTAATGCCCAGACTGATACTGCCCAGAAGATTACAAACGTCTTCCTGGTGCTCTGTTTCGGCGATTCTGTCAACGAGGAGATTGTTGTCCCCATGGTGGAGCGCCAAGGCCGTTGGAGGATGAAGTGAGGAATGTGGAATGAGGAATGTGGAATGTGGAATGAGGAGTGTGGAGTGAAAAGTTACGAAATAGATTAGGATTACATACATGAAGAAGAATTTATTGATTGTGAAAGCTAAATGTGGTGAGTTGAATTGGGGAGCGAGAGGGCTGATGATGCTTTTCGCTTTTCAATTCTCACTTCAAGCTTCTGCACAGGAGCCGCAGGTTGCGGAGCAGCAGGAGTTCCATTCTGAGTATATACCCGTGTTCCAGTATTGGAAGGAGCATAACATCTTCCAGCATCTGGATCTCTCGGTGACTGCAGGAACCACGGGTATCGGCATTGAGGCGTCTTCGCCCCTCGGTGAGTATTTCCAGTTGCGAGCTGGTTACGACTTCATGCCACGTTTTACCGCGAAGATGAAGTTCGATGTGACGATTGGCGGCAAACCTGCTCATCAGTATGATGCTCAAGGCAACCCTGTGGAGAGTTCCTTCGATAAGATGCAGAAGCTGATGAAAGGCTTCTCTGGTTATGAAGTTGAGGATCATGTGGATATGTTGGGCAAACCTACAATGAACAATTTCAAGTTGCTGCTCGATGTATTCCCCTTTAAGAACAATAAGCATTGGCACTTCACTGCAGGTTTCTATTGGGGCCCGTCGCAGTTTGCCAAGGCCGATAATACCACAGAGGCCATGACCTCGCTCTTGGCTGTGGGTATCTACAACCGTATGTATGAGCGTGCGGAGAAACGTTACCCCTTGATGGACTGGGAGGATATGGGTATCCCTGAAGAAATCATTGATAAGTATCATCTGAACATTATTCCCAGCGATCTTTATGCCCAGATTGTTGATTATGGCCGCTTGGGCTTCACCCTTGGTACATTTACCCATGATTTCACCGATGACAATGGGGTAGAGCATAAGGCTGGTGAGACTTATAATATGGAACCTGCAACTGATGGTATGATTCATGTGAAGGCTAAGTCCAATTCGTTTAAACCCTACTTAGGCTTTGGATATGGTGGAAACATGGTGAAGGGCCGCGATGACTGGAAGATCTCTTTTGATGCCGGTGTCTGGATCTGGGGAGGCAGTCCTAAAGTCTATACGCACGACGGTGTCGATCTGATTAGTGATGTGGAGAATATTGGAGGTCAGGTAGGTGATTACGTTAAAACGTTTAAAGCCTTTAAGGTTTATCCTGTGCTGAATCTTAGGATTACGAAACGCATTTTCTGATAACTCAGGCTTATCAACAATTAAGGGGCCCTTATCGCTTGATAAGGGCCCCTTATTGTATTATAACCGCCACTTATTGCAAGTGGCCATTCATTTTACTTAATCACAATCTTCTTGCCGTTCTGAACGTAAACACCAGGACGTGGGGTAACACCCTTCTGGAGTCTTACACCGCTCAGGGTATAGATAGCGTCGTCATTAAACTTGCTCTCCTGCTTAATGCTCTTGATGGCTGTTGCACTGCCTTCGTAGAGTGTAGCTGCGCATGAAGAGGGCAGATCCATCAGATAAGCCTTGTTGTGAACGCAGTACTTACCGTCAGTCAGATCACCGCTTGAAGCAGTCTTGAACACGAGCTTACCATCCTCAGAGTCGAGTGTACGCATGCTGCTGGCATCGTATGCCAAGTAGTTTCTGTGATTAGGTTCGTCAATATCGAAATAGCGTCCTCCCAGCCAGTTAGTGCCAGGCTCTGAAGCACTGTCAGTCACAGGCTTGATGATGTTCTTGGCGGGATTGTTTGAAGAGCACTTGATAATGACTGGCATAGAAGCAGGAATGACGTCATTTGTCCACTTTTTCAGCTCGAAATTACTGTTGTCAACTTTCTCTACATAGTAAGCTTCCATACCTGATGAGTGCAGTTTGAAAGAGAAACCACATTTGATAGTGCCCCAATATGAGCCGTCAGATGTCTGGCAGTCAGGATCTATACCAATATAGTGTGAACTGTTATCGATAGCGTGGAACTTCCAGTATCTGTTCTCCTTTCCAGCCTCCTTGATGTACGACCATGTCTCGTACTCTTCAGAACGTGGCTTTTTCTTCTCTGCATCACCGATGAACACGGTAATACCGCCATAGCTTCCCCACAGCTCATAGCCATCACCACCAGGTGTGATCTGAACCTGAAGCTTGTTACCTGTCAAAACTGCAAGGTTTTCACCTTGAGCTGCTACATTGTATGCTGTTCCACTGATGTTCTCAATATAGAATACAGATCCTGGATGAACGCTGACTTGGTCTAGATCCATACAAGTGTTGCAGGCTTCCATATCTACACTACCAGATGTGTCTGCTGATCCTTGATTATCAACTAATATCATATAGCGTTTTGTCAGTGTGTTCTGTATATGGTAGAAGCCGTTAGATTGTGCCATTGCGCCGAGTGCAAAGGCTGTCATGCATGCAAGCGTAAAAATTTTCTTCATATTTGATAATTTATTTGTTTTAAGAAAAAGCCCAGCCCCTATTGGGACCGGGCTTTCAAGTCATTTTATTGTTTCACTAGAGTGTTTTTTGATTACTCAGCGATACAGATAGATACACGGTTGCTGTCGTTATCAGCGAACGGCTGTACGCGTGAACCCTTGCTGTCGAAGCTGATGCGGCTCTCAGCGATACCGTACTTCTCCTTCAGAGCCTTCACTACTACGTCAGCACGACCCTTAGCCAGGCGATCGTTGATGCGATCGTTACCTGTACCAGCGTCAGCATAACCAGTGATCATAACCTTTGCTGCTGGATGAGCGTTCAGGTAGTCAGCGATATCCTTAACCTTCTGAGCCTCAGAGTCACGGATGACGGTCTTGTTGATCTCGAAGAAGATATCACGACGGAGAGGCTCAACAACTGGAGCGGGCTTCTCTACCTCAACGATCTTCTCAACAATCTTGTCTACGTAAACAATCTCGGGCTTTGGAGCTGGGATGAAACGTGTGGTGTAGGTCTTGCCAAGAGCAATCTTTGCACCGATAACGAGGTTTACGTAAGAGTCACTACCGCTACCATCCTTACCACCTTCGTTCTTGAGGTTGAACTTAGAACCAGTGAGGTTGTAAGTAGCCTCGAGACCGAGCTTAACAGCGTCGCTAACCTTGAAATCGAGGAAAGCACCGAACTTACCGTTCACCAGTGTGTTACCCTTGTTCTCATAGAGGGGAACATAGTTGCCATTGGGGTTGTAAGCATTGCTGGTCAGATAGGTGTTCAGACCATTGTAGTCATCCTCATTCATCTTAGAGCGGATGTTAGCACCGATACCGGCGATGATTCCGTAATCTACGATGTGCTTGGGGCTGTAGTTGAAACCAGCGAAGTTAATCATCAAGTCCAGGCTGGGATTGAAATAAGTGAACTTATAGCTCTCCTTTGGAGTGTTGATAGACTTCTCATATCCCATCTTGCCCTGCCAAGCCTTGAGAGCCAGACGAGCACCAATTACTGGAGTGAACTGACGACCAATGCCAATCTGTACGTTTGGTGAAAGCAACTTACCAAAGTCGCACTCACCAGTGGTGTACTGACCACCAGCCTGCAGCTGCAGGAACCAGTGAGGCGCGAAGACGTATTCTGTCGTACCCTTCTGCTCGTCCTGAGCAGTTGTCTCCTGTGCGTAACCAGCCATTGTAGCGGTCAGCATGAGGGCAGACAATATCAGTTTCTTCATTTTCATATTCTTGTACTTAACTTTTTTTGATTCACAATGTTACTTAGTCTCTGTATCCCGATTAATAGCGGTTGATAGGATATCTCTTGGTAACTACGTTTCCGTAGAAGTCAGAGGTCTGGTAAACAATCTCGCAAGCCTCGTTTGGAATATCGAACTGAGCGATTTTCTCGTTGCCGGGGAGGCTGTAGTACTGCTTAACCTTACCACCGTAGATCAGGGCGATGTACTTTCTGTATACAGGAACGATATACTCCTCAGTCATTGAGGTCATGATGAAGGTGTACTTACCAGCAGCCAATCTCATAGTACCATCAGCATCACCGAATGGATACATACGGCCGATACCCTCGCGGCTCTCGAACAACAGTGTAGGCTCTGTGAGCTTCCAGCATGGCTGGTTGTCAAATGCGCCCAACAGCTTATTAGTAACAGCGTTCAGGTAGTCGTTAACACGTGTCATGACGTTGTTTGCATGAACAGATGCATTAGCGTTCTTAACAGAGTTGTACCTGTTTACGATAGAAGCAATCTGATTATTAACATTATTAAGACTTGTCATACCCTGGTTGATTGCGTCAGTAATGTTCTTGAGATAAGCATTCATCTCTAACTTTGCATCATTAGCAACAGGAACGAAGTTGTTAAAATCAGGTCCAGTAGTTGTCCACTTTACCCAACCAGAATGTGTACCTTTTGCGTCAACAAAAGTAGCCCACATCCAATCTTCTGCACTTGTGTTGAGAGTCTTTGTTGTAGCTACGAGATAGAGAGGATCTGGTTTACCATCGCCATCAGCGTCAATCTGGATGTTAGGATCTGCAACAGTAGGAACTTGAATCTGCAGCCCATTAAGGTTCGGCATGCGAGCCTGAACAGCACCTACGACTCTAGCAATAGCACCACTGAGAGGTACAATATTCCAAGAAGCACCAGCAATAAGTTGGTCTGCGAGCATCATCTGCTTGTAGTTCAGAGGATTGATGGTTACGGTTGTGATGTCGAAACCAGAGATAACGTCGTTCTCACCATCGTCCCAAGATACGCGAACAGCTGACTTCTGCAGCTTCTGACGCTGGCTGTATACACCATTGTAGAAGTCCTGAAGAATCTTTAGTGCACCATTAAGTACGTTCTTTGCGTTTCTAGCTCTAACCTGCTTTGCCAGATACTGGAAGCGGCCGAAAATGTTCTGAGCCTCAGCGTCAGGACCCTGGTCTACACCCAGAAGAGCTGAACCTGCATCCCACTGGTTCTGATAACCGAACTTGGTGTAATCGAAGTGCATCTTCTCGATAGCGTCGAGAGCTACGGTAGCCTTAGCCTCATAGAGGTAAGTCTTCTCGTTCTCTACGTTTGTAGGAGTGGGAGCAATCAGAAGGTCGTCTGCTGCATTTTCGTCGGCACGTGTCAGACCATTGCCATGCTTACCAATAGCCCATGTGATTAAGTGATCAGACTTCTTAACATCACTCAATGCGATACCAGTCTCCTCACCCTGTGAGTTGATCAGATCGAAATTGAGCAGTGTAGGATCTACCTTGCGGGGGTTGATGGTGAAGTAAAGTGTACCTGCGTTACCAGTACCGTTGATGAGATAAGCGTTCTTGCCGCTGTTGCCAATGATGTTGTCCTCATCCCAGTTGCCGTTAAGGTCCTGAGGAAGCTCAGAAGACAGCAGGTAGTTGCCATCGGGATCAACGTTGTATTCCTTACCAGAGATTGGGAACTCAGGCATACCAGTCTTGTTCTCACCAACGTAGGCTGCGAGGATTGCAGGATTGAAGCCAGGCAGGTTGATTGTACCTACAACGCAGTCGAGAGTCTCCTGAAGAACCACGCCAGTTACCATGGTTTGGCTAAGCTTGTTGATTTTCTCAGTCAACTCGGCAATCAATCCTTCGAGTCTTTTGACTTCTTCATCTACATAGCTCTTGTCGGCCTTGTCATTCAAAGCTGTGTTAATCTCATTTCTCAGGTTGTTGATTGCCTCATTCAACTGATCAACGCTTACCTGATTTGCCTCGAGAATTTCGACACGGTCCTCAAGACCATCAATTTTAGACTGAAGCCCTGATCTCAAGGTCTCCATGTCAGTGCGGATGCCATGCTCTACATCATCCACATTGTCCTTACAAGACACAAATGATGTTGTGCCTGCCAACAAAAGTGCAGACATCAAGATACCATTAATAATTTTCTTTTTCATTTGAATTTAAAAATTATAATTAAACAATTAAAATATGATATATCTATGCATTAATTTATATAAATCGGTGACAAAAGTAGACAATTATTTTGTATTATGCAAGAAATTTTTAATTTTTTTTTAAAAAATCTGCATTTTTTTGTCTTTTTCCCACAAAATCGGCTCTCTTTTTGCGATTTTAACACTTCCAGCCATCAATTGTGGTGTGCGCCTGACAGGACTCGAACCTGCACGTCGTGAGACACCAGATCCTAAGTCTGACGCGTCTACCAATTCCGCCACAGGCGCTCTTTTGCTTTCTTTTCTTATTTGCGGGTGCAAAGGTACGAACTTTTTTTCATTCCACCAAGAGTTTACGGGCAAATTCTATCAGAGAATCTTTTCCCTTGATAAAGTCGACATCTGTGAGCGCCACTTCATAGTCGGGGTCGATGCCGAATTCTGTCTGCTGGTGATGGCGGTCGTACATGGGGCATGCCGAAAAGCGCACCGTCCAGCCATTGGGGAGGGTAGAGGTGAAGGGCATGCCAGCGCCGCCGCCCGTATGATCGCCTACAATCTTTGCCTGGGGCATGCACTTCATGTATTTCACGAACTCGTTGGCTGCGCTGTACACCTCGCGGTTGGTCAGCACCACCACGTTCTTGTGCCATCTCAGATTGCCAGAGGGCTCGATATACTGGGGCTCCATCTCCGAGAAGTCGTTGTGGCCCTTGCCCGTCTTGTGCTGCAGGTAGCCCACGAGCGTCTTCTCGTTGCAGAAGCGTGCCGCCAGTCTCTCGGCATTGGTAAGGTCGCCGCCGCCATTGCCTCGGATGTCGATGATCAGTCCGTTGCAGAGCAGGAAGTGCTCGATGACCTCGTTGAGACTGCTCTCGCCGATGCCGCTGCTGAAGCTGCCGTAGTAGATATAGCCGATGTTATCATCGAGGATGCGGTACTTCATGCCGCTGGCGATGCGATAGTCGGTGCCGAGGTAGCGGCGCTGCAGGGTGTCGCTGAAGTTCGTGGGATAGTTCTCGTGCCACTTCCAGTAGCGTCCGTAGTCGAAGGTTGTGAAGAGGTTCACGTGGCCGTCGCGCAGTTCGGAGAGCATGTCGGTGAGCACCTCGAAGAGCTGTTGCTCGCTGATCATGTCGTTCGCGCGTACCTTATATATATTATATACCTGTTGCCAGTCGAGTCCGTATTCATGCTGCTTGTAGTCGAAGAAGCAGTAGTGCTCGTCGATAATCTGCCAGAGCGCCTCGAAGTTACCCTGCGGCGTATCTTCGTGCTCGACTTCGTCGACACAAGAGGTGAAGGCTAAAAGACATAGTAACAGACTAACAATCTTTAGCCGGAAGAACAGGTAGGTGTATTTCTTTAGACAGAAGAACATAAGAACATAATTTTAGAGGCTGCGGGCGATGCCAATCACGAAACGATGTGTGTAGACGTGCTGCTTGAGGTTGTTTACTGCGGCTTGCTGGTAGTTGCCCAGGTAGCCGATGCGGAGGTTCCACTTCCTGCCTGTCTGCCACTCGAGGGTGAGCATCTGTCGCAGGTTCGGGGCACTGACGGTGGTGGTGGGCACGATGTTGTGGTCGTAGTTGCCGCGCGAGAAGATCTCGTAGTACGACTGTCCGTAATTCGGGCTGAACACCAGTCCCAGCAGTTGGGCCTCTACCTCGTAGCGCAGTGAGAAGCGCTGGCGGAAGAGAGGGAAGCCGAAAGTGGCAATGGCCGACGGCATGAGGTTCATGCCGAGGCGCATCTGTGCGGGGTTGTTGGTGTTGAGCATCGCATAGATAAAGCCGAGATTGGCATTCACCAGTCCGCCGGCATCGAGGTGTAGGCGTAAGTCCGTGTTCTCGTCGCCAAGCAGTGCGAATCGGCGATAGCGCCCCCAGTAGAGGTTGTAATCGCCTTCGAGCATGCTGATGCTATGGCTGCGGTCGTTGGCCTTCGAGAGGTCTATCTCGTGCTGGATGATGTTATGCCAATGCTTGCCCTCCTTGATCTGCGGCTCGCGTATATGTAAATAGGTGAGACCAGTTCCCTTGAACTTCTCCTGCGAGAGATAGGTATCGAGGAGGTTGGAGGGTCCGAGACCCATGAGATGGGTCTGTGCTGCAGACGGCAGCACCAGCAGACAAAACAGCGTCGTCAACAGGTTCTTAAAGATCTTCGTCATCGAAAAGTCGTAGTTGTCCTATGAGTTCGTCGCGTACTTGCTGTTCCGACTTGCCGGCATCGGGATCGAGGTTTTCTTCGGGCTCCTCTGGCTCGGGCTCCTCTTCCGGAGGCTCTGGGAAACGCGTGGGTTCCAGCTCGATGACACTCTCGAGGGCGTATGTGGTCAGGCGCTTGCCCTTGGCCTTGTAGCCCTTGACGGCAATGAACTGCTCGGCATCGATCTCCTCCTGTCCCCGGAAGGCATCTGCTCCGCCGTATGTGAGCTGGATACGGGGGTAGGAAGTATCGGTGAGCAGGATGAGCTGCGAGGTGGGGTTCTCCGAGAGCCAGTTCTGCTTCCTCTTCGTGGCATCCATCAGGAAGCGCTTCAGATAGGGGTAGCCCTGATTGTCGGCATCATAGAGGATGGCTGTCCATACCTTATCGGCCTCGTATTTCTCGATGCGCAGGATATTCTCTTCGTAGTGGTTGTTCAGATCGAAGTTGGAGAGATAGCACTCGCCGCTCTTCAGGACTACGAGGATCTGATCATCGTCGTAGAACTCGCCCAGCAGACGGCCGTGCTCGTCGTAGTTCAGGCGGTTTACATCAGGATCATACCACACCTTGCGGCCTCCGAGGGTAGAGTGGCCGTGACTCTTCAGTCCGATGCGGTGCACGGCGTACTTTGTCAGCAGGTTACCCTTTGAGGCGCGGCCCTTGATCATCACCTCCGAGAAATCCTTCTCGATGAAGATCTTCTTGATCTTGGGATCGGGGTCGAGGGTAACCTTGATAACCTCCGCCTCGCCGTTGGGGTTGGCTGTGAAGTACATCACCTTCGAGCCTGGTGTCCCCAATGTCAGGTCGTATTCCTTGTCGCGCGTCATCGAGGTCACGTTGAAGCGCTTGATGAAGTACCAGCCTTTCTTGCCGTCGCGATAGACGACATTGTAGATGGTGCGCGAGTCGTTCTTCTTAAACACATTGAGGTAGAGCACGTTCTTGCCCACGAAGATCTTCTCGGCCACACGGATCACCTTGTATTTGCCGTCCTTGTAGAAGATGATGATATCATCGAGGTCGGAGCAGTTGCACACGAACTCGTCCTTCTTCAGACCAGTGCCGATAAAGCCGTCGCTGCGGTTGATGTAGAGCTTCTGGTTTGCCTCTGCCACCTTCGAGGCCTCGATGGTGTCGAAGTTGCGGATCTCCGTCAGTCGCGGATGATCCTTGCCGTACTTGTCCTTGAGGAACTGAAACCAGTTTGCCGTGACCTCCACGAGGTTTGCCAGGTCGCGGTCGATCTCCTCGATCTCAGCCTTCAGGCGCGCCATGAGTTCGTCGGCCTTGTCCTTATTAAACTTCAGGATACGCTGCATCTTGATTTCAAGCAGTTTCAGGATGTCATCCTTCGTCACCTCGCGCACCAGCGTGGGGTAGTAGGGTGTCAGGCGCTCGTCGATATGCTCGCAGACCTTATCGACATTGGGTGCCTCTTCGAATTTCTTGTCCTTATAGATACGCTCCTCGATGAAAATCTTCTCTAATGAATAGAAGTGCAACTGTTCGAGGAGTTCGTTCTTGCGTATCTCGAGTTCCTGGCGGATGAGGTCTTTCGTGCGGTCCACGCTGTGGCGCAGCACATCGCTGATGGTGAGGAACTGCGGCTTGTTGTCCTCGATCACGCAACAGTTAGGCGAGATGTTGATTTCGCAGTCGGTGAAGGCATAGAGGGCGTCGATGGTCTTGTCGGAAGAGACGCCTGGTGCCAGATGCACCTGAATCTCTACGTTTGCTGCCGTCAGGTCTTCCACCTTGCGGGCCTTGATCTTGCCTTTCTCGATGGCTTTCACAATCGAGTCCTGCAGCGTCTCCGAGGTCTTCGAGAAAGGAATCTCGCGGATGACGAGCGTCTTCTGGTCTATCTTCTCGATCTTCGCACGTACCTTGAGCACGCCTCCGCGCTGTCCGTCATTGTATTTCGACACATCGATGCTGCCCGCTGTGGGGAAATCGGGGAAGAGCTGGAAGGGCTGCTCGTGGAGGTAGGCGATGGCTGCATCGCAGATCTCACAGAAGTTGTGAGGCAGGATTTTCGACGAGAGGCCGACGGCGATACCCTCAGCACCCTGTGCCAGCAGCAAGGGGAACTTCACGGGCAGGGTGATGGGCTCCTTGTTGCGACCGTCGTATGACATCTTCCACTCAGTGGTCTTGGGATTGAAGACGGTGTCGAGTGCAAATTTCGAGAGTCGGGCCTCGATGTATCGCGGTGCGGCGGCGGATGATCCTGTGAGGATGTTTCCCCAGTTTCCCTGCGTATCAATGAGCAGGTCCTTCTGTCCCATCTGCACGAGGGCGTCGCCGATAGAGGCATCACCGTGAGGGTGGAACTGCATGGTATGTCCCACGATGTTCGCCACCTTGTTATAGCGGCCGTCGTCCATGCGCTTCATCGAGTGTAGGATGCGGCGCTGCACAGGTTTCAGACCGTCGCCCAGGTGGGGCACGGCACGCTCGAGGATTACGTAGGAGGCGTAATCCAGGAACCAGTTCTGGTACATACCGCTGAGGTGGTGTACAGCTGCCGCGTCGAAGCGGTTCACGGGTTTATAGTCGGAGTGGCCTTCCTGCGCCCCTTCCGACTCCTGTGTTTCCAAAATCTCGTCTTTTGTTTCGTCGTCCATAAAACGGTCTTTAGTGTTTCTGCTGCAAAGTTAATCATTTTTGGCGAGAAAAACGAGAAAAATAGTATTTTTTCTTGTATAAATGGTATTGGAAATGTTTTTTGTATTAAATCCCTTCTCTGTTGCAAAGTTTGGGATGTATATTCCAAAGTTTGGGATGTATGTTCCAAACTTTGAAACGGAGATTACATAGGGAACAAAACTAATTTCTGATAAAAAATAAGTTGAACTTTTGGCTGTATCGTGGAAAATGATTACCTTTGCATTCGATTTCAGTCAGTTAACAAGATAACAAACAACAAAATAATGACAGCAAACGAGATTCGTGACTCTTTCAAGAAATTCTTTGAGTCGAAGCAGCATGCCATCGTGCCTTCTGCACCGATGGTGATTAAAGACGACCCCACACTGATGTTTACTAACGCTGGTATGAACCAGTGGAAGGATATTATATTAGGTACCCGCGACCCGGAGCCGCGCCGCCGGGCAGACACCCAGAAGTGCCTGCGCGTCAGTGGTAAGCACAACGACCTGGAGGAAGTAGGCCATGACACCTACCACCACACGATGTTCGAGATGCTTGGCAACTGGAGTTTCGGCGACTACTTCAAGGAGGGAGCCATCGATATGGCTTGGGAATATCTGGTAGACGTGCTGAAGCTGAATCCAGAGGACCTCTACGTGACGGTGTTCGAGGGTTCGCCTGAGGAGAATATCCCCCGTGATGACGAGGCTGCCAAGTACTGGTCGAAGCATGTGCCCGAGGATCATATCATCAACGGCAATAAGCACGACAACTTCTGGGAGATGGGCGATACAGGTCCCTGCGGCCCTTGTTCTGAGATCCACGTGGACAGCCGTACTCCCGAGCAGCGCAAAGCCTCGGGTATCAGTGGTCGCGACTTGGTGAACAAGGATGATCCCCAGGTGATTGAGATCTGGAACCTCGTGTTCATGCAGTTCAACCGTAAGGCAGATGGTTCGCTCGAGAAGCTCTCGATGAACGTGATCGATACCGGTATGGGTTTCGAGCGCCTCGTGCGTATGCTGCAAGGCAAGCACTCTAACTACGACACCGATATCTTCCAGCCCATCATCAAGGCCGAGGAACAGATTACGGGGCTGAAGTACACGACTTTTGAGGAAGAAGAGACGAGGAGCACTCCACAAGAGCAGATTAACGTCGCCATGCGCGTTTGTGCAGACCATCTCCGTGCGGTGTCCTTCTCAATCGCCGACGGCCAGCTGCCTTCTAATGCGAAGGCTGGCTACGTGATCCGTCGAATCCTGCGCCGTGCCGTGCGTTATGCCTATACCTTCTTGGGACAGAAGGAGAGCTTCCTCTATAAGCTCGTGCCCACACTCGTTGAGGAAATGGGCGATGCCTTCCCCGAGCTGAAGGCTCAGCAGCAGCTGATCTCGAAGGTGATGAAGGAAGAGGAAGACTCGTTCCTCCGTACACTGGATAAGGGTATCGGCATGCTCAACGACGCAATGGCACAGCTGAAGGCTGATGGCAAGACCGAACTCGACGGTGTACAGGCTTTCCGCCTCTTCGATACCTACGGCTTCCCTCTCGACCTTACTGAACTGATCTGCCGCGAGAATGGGTTTACAGTTGACAATGTACAGTTTGCAGAGGAGATGCAGAAGCAGAAGGAGCGCGCTCGCAATGCCGCTGCTGTAGAGAACAGTGACTGGACAGAGCTCGCAGCAGGCGAGCAGCAGTTCGTGGGCTATGACTATACCGAATACGAGTGTCATATCCTGCGCTATCGCAAGGTGACTCAGAAGAAGAACGAGTTCTATGAGCTCGTGCTCGATTATACGCCGTTCTATGGTGAGATGGGTGGTCAGGTAGGCGACTGTGGTGTCATCTGCAATGAGGCAGAGACCATCGAGATTATCGATACCAAGCGCGAGAATAACCAGAGTGTGCATATCGTGAAGCAGTTGCCGAAGGATCCCACAGCGCAGTTCATGGCTTGTGTGGATACCGATAAGCGCGATGCTTCAGCCGCTAACCATACCGCTACCCACCTGCTCGACTATGCGCTGAAGCAGGTGCTCGGCGACCATGTAGAGCAGAAGGGATCGTATGTCAGCCCTGATACCCTGCGCTTCGACTTCTCTCACTTCCAGAAGGTGACAGACGAGGAGATCCGTCAGGTAGAGCGCATGGTGAATGAGATGATCCGTGAGGATATTCCTCTGGATGAGCATCGTGATGTGCCTTTCGACGAGGCCAAGAAACTTGGTGCCATCGCCCTCTTCGGTGAGAAGTATGGCGACAAGGTGCGCGTGGTTCGTTTCGGACCCTCGTGCGAGTTCTGTGGTGGTATCCACGCTAAGGCTACAGGTAAGATCGGCTTCTTCAAGATCATTGCCGAGAGCAGTGTTGCAGCCGGTATCCGCCGTATCGAGGCCAAGACAGGCAAGGAGTGCGAAGATCTGTTGTATCAGACAGAGGACATCCTGAAGGCTATCAAGGGATTCTTCAATAATGCGAAGGATCTGCAGGCAGTGATTGCGAAATACATCGAGGAGCACGACTCCATGAAGAAGGATATCGAGCAGTTCCAGGCCCAGCGCGTACAGGCAGTGGCTCAGGATCTTGTCAGCAAGGCGCGCACGGTGAATGGTGTTTCCGTCATCAGTGGTAAGTTTGCCATGATGCCTAATGCCGCCAAAGACCTTGTGTTCAAGGTTCGCGAGCTTGTGCCCGAGAATCTGGTCTGTGTGGTAGGTACGGTCTTTGATGACAAACCCATGCTCAACGTGATGCTCAGCGATGATATGGTGAAGGATCACGGTCTGAATGCAGGCCAGCTCGTGCGCGAGGCTGCTAAGCTGATGCAGGGCGGCGGCGGTGGACAGCCTCATTTCGCCAGTGCCGGCGGTAAGAACAGCGAAGGTCTCTCTGCAGCCGTCGATAAGGTGGTGGAGCTGTGCAAGCTTTAGAAGTGAAAGGTGAAAAGTGAAAGGTGAATAGTTATGGCACTGAATCTGAACAAGAACTTGAAACTCTACTACTCCATCAAGGAGGTGGCAGAGATGTTTGATCTCAACGAGAGTACGCTCCGCTATTGGGAGCAGGAGTTTCCGTCGCTGAAGCCGAAGACTTCGGGATCAGCGAAGACCCGCCAGTATCAGGAAAAGGATATCGAACAGATACGCCTGATTCACAACCTCGTGAAGGTGCGAGGCTTCAAGATCGCATCTGCGCGTAAGATTCTTACTCAGAACAAGAAAGGTGCCGACAGAAAGGCTGATGTCCTTGGGTGGCTCATTGACATCCGCACGGAATTGCAGGCCCTCAAGAAACAATTGGATTATCTGCAATAAATAACAAAAATTCCCGCTTTCTTCGTGAGGCGGGAATTTTTGTTTATTGTTGGGGCATCCAGCCACCCATGACGGTGGCAAGGGTGATTTTCTCGGCTTCCTTCTTCGTGAGCTGACGGCTCCAGGCTACGCGCCCAGCGGTCTTCGCCCCCTCACCTCGGTTATTGTATTCCATATAGCGCGCCGTCTGTTCACGGTGCTGCTCCCAATGGTGCCAGCCTTCTGGACGGATATGGCCTCCCAGTTCACAGTTCATAAACAAGGTATAGCCGTAGTCGCGCCAGGGACGCCCCAGATACACCTGTGTGGCCTCGGGCTTGGCTATCAGGCGGCAGTTGTTGAACACGTAGCCGTAAGCCTGGTCCTTCGGGGTGGAGGCTGCCGTCACGTAGGAGTTCACAAGACTCTCGATGGTGCAGTTCTCAAACCATGCCGTGGATGGCCCGAAGATAAAGTCGGTGGTGCCGCAGATATAGCAGTCCTTGAAGAAGAGACGGGTGTTGGCCATACCCGTGTACACCGTGTCCTGATGGCCGATAAAGCGGCAGTTGATGAATACGAGGCGGTCTCCCTCGGTATGCAGTGCCACGGCCTGTCCCAGTCGTGCGGAATTATTCTCGATGGTGATATTCTTCAGTGTGATGTCGTTGCCCTCGATCTTCAGCGTATAGGTGCGGAAGGTGCCCATGGGTTGCAGGCGCGGGGCAACTGTTCCCAGCACCACCTTCACATTCGCATGGTCGTCGTAGGTGATGATGGTTTTCTCGACGCTCTCGCCGCAGATCTCGATGTTCTGCAGCCACTGCGGGATGATGAGTTTCTCTTTATAAGTACCGTTCTTCACAAAGATTACCTTGTGGTAATCCATGAAAGCACGGCACACCTCGATGGCTTCATCTACGTTGCGGAACTCCCCTGTTCCATCGCGTGCCACCACGATAGTATCGGGATTGTCGTAGCTTTTGCCAGAGGCAAAAGCAGTGAATAGTGAACAGTGAATAGTGAATAATAAGGGCAGGATCCTGCTCCATAAAATTGTTTGTTTCATATTGATTGAGTTTTTATTGTTTGTTTATACTGTTCACTATTCACTGTTCACTATTCACTATTCACTGTTCACTATTCACTATTCACTTCTCCTACATGATTTGTGATATCTCCTTGAGGCCGGGGATGACCTTGAGGTTATCGCAGATGGCCTTCACATCATCGCGGTCGTGAACGCGGATCTCGATGCTACCGTCGAAGATGCCTTCCTCGCAGGTGATGATCACCTTGTGGATGTTCACGTTCATCTGTGAGGAGATGACCTGCGTGATCTCGTTGAGCATACCCAGACGATCGATACCTCCGATGCGGATGGTAGCGTCGAAGTAGAGCTTCTTGTGCATGTCCCATTTGATGTCGAGGATACGGTTGCCGTAGCTCGATTTCAGCTTCGCAGCCACCGGACAGGCACGCTTGTGAATCTCTATCTGATTCTTGTTGTTGATATAGCCGAGGGCATCGTCGCCAGGGATGGGGTGACAGCAGCCCACGAACTTATACTGGTTGATGTTGTCCTCAGAGATGAAGACAGGCTTCTTGCGGTTGAACTTCTCGGGTACGATGAAGAGATCCTGTTTCGTGGCACCCTCTTCCTTCTTCTTCTTGCCTACGAAGGGCACGTACTTGCGCCAGCCCAGATCTTCCTCTTCTTTGTTCTTGCCCGTGAGCTCATCGAGATCTTTCTCGCCCAGCAGCACCATCTTCTCGCCCAGTGCCAGCAGGAACTCGCCACGCTTCGAATAGCCGTGGAACTCTGAGAGCTGGTCTGTGAGTGCCATACTTGGCTCAAAGTTGTTCTTCTTCAGGAACTCATTCAGCAGCTCCTCGCCAGCGCGCTGTGTCTCACGGTTGTCGCGGCGCAGGATGGCCTGAATCTTGGCTTTAGCCTTCGCCGTGGAGACGAAGTTGATCCACGCAGGACTGACGTGCTGCGATTTCGAGGTGAGAATCTCCACCTGATCACCGCTCTGCAGCTTATGACTCAGGGGCACGAGCTTATGGTTCACCTTCGCTCCGATACAATGGCTGCCGAGGAAGGTGTGGATAGAGAAGGCGAAGTCGAGGGCGGTACATCCCGCAGGCATCGTCTTGATCTCACCCTTCGGCGTGAAGACGAAGATCTCCGAGGCAAAGAGGTTCAGCTTGATGGTATCGAGGAAGTCCATGGCATCGGGCTGCGGGTCGTCGAGGATTTCCTTGATGGTGCGGAGCCACTCGTTGAGTTCGGCCTCGTCCTCGGTGTATTCCTCTTCCTCCATTCCCTCCTTATATTTCCAGTGTGCGGCAAAGCCCTGCTCTGCCACTTCGTCCATACGGTCTGAGCGTATCTGAACCTCTATCCAGCGGCCCTGCTTCGACATCAGTGTCACATGCAGCGCCTGATAGCCGTTGGCCTTTGGCTGTGAGAGCCAGTCGCGCAGACGGTCTGGGTGGGATTTGTAGATCTTCGAGATGGCGACATAGATCTGGAAGCACTCGTTGACCTCATCTTCGCGGTTCTTGGGGGTGAAGATGATGCGCACAGCGAGGATGTCGTAGATTTCTTCAAACGTCACGTGCTTGTTCTGCATCTTGTTCCAGATGGAGTAGGGGCTCTTCACGCGTTCCTTAATCTCATAGGTGATGCCCATCTCCTTCAGGGCATCCTCGATGGGACCCGTAAACTGATTGAAGAGCTCATCGCGTGAGGCACGTGTCGATTTCAACTTATCCTCAATGGCGGCATACTCCGTGGGATGCTCGAATTTAAAACTGAGGTTCTCAAGTTCCGACTTCACCTTGTTCAGTCCCAGGCGGTTTGCCAGCGGTGCGTAGATATAGAGTGTCTCTCCCGCAATCTTATACTGTTTGTTGGCAGGCTGCGAGTCGAGTGTCCGCATATTGTGCAGACGGTCGCAGATCTTGATAAGGATCACGCGGATATCGTCGCTCATCGTGAGCAGCAGCTTCTTGAAGTTCTCTGCCTGTGCTGAGGCCTGCTCACCGAAGATACCACCAGAGATCTTTGTCAGACCGTCGACAATCTGTGCGATTTTCGAGCCGAAGATGTTCTCGATGTCCTCCACCGTGTAGTCGGTATCTTCCACCACATCGTGCAACAATGCTGCACAGATACTTGTGGAGCCCAGACCAATCTCGGCACAGGCAATCTGTGCCACGGCGATGGGGTGCATGATATAAGGTTCGCCCGAGAGTCGGCGCACGCCTTTGTGTGCCTGTCGCGCGAAGTTAAAGGCCTTCGTGATAAGGTCCACCTTCTTACGGTGGCGAGAGTTCTGATAGTCGTTGATCAGTTTATCGAATGCGGCGTTAATCAACTTATCATCAGCCTCTTCCTGCAATTTGAGCTCATCTTCTGCCATAATATTTCACTTTAGATATTTCACTCCACACTCCTCATTCCACATTCCACATTCCTCATTCCACATTCCACACTCCTCACTTCACTCTCAACTTCTTGCCTGCCTGGATATTGTTGCCTTTGAGACCATTCAACTTGCGGAGCTTCTGAACGGTGGTACCGTTGCGCTTGGCAATCTCTGACAGCGTCTGACCACGCTTGATGGTTACGGAACTAGCGCCACCACCTCTGCTGCCTCTGCCGCTTCTGGCTGAAGCGCGACGGCTGTTTCTGGCACTACGGCGGCTGTAGCGACCACTCTTATGGTTATAATAAGCCCTACCTCGGCGCGAATAGGTGGGAATATCATCGGCTACGTCTACAATGGCGCGCTTGGTCAGGAATTCCGTAGTGCGGTAGTTGAATACTGAGTCCTCCAGATCAATGAATTTTCCGGTATCTGCCAATGGCATACGGATGGTAGAGGGTTTCGTCTGTCCTGGTACGACATCGCGGCGATACTCGGGGTTCAGCGAGCGCAACATATCGAGATCCGTGCCTACCACAGCGGCAATCTGTCCCAGATGCACATTCTTGTTGACTACAACAGTGTCAGTCTGCGCTGGCAGACGGGTGTTCATCGGACAGATATTATGTTCGCAGTAGTAGTTCATGGCATAGTTGGCGGCAATGAAAGCCGGCACATAGCCACGCGTCTCTCTTGGCAGGTAGGGATAGATGGCCCAGTAGTCCTTATCCTCCTGCGTGATGGCATCGCTCTCGGTGCGCCCCAATGCAGCGCGATGGCGGCGGATAGCCTTGTTGATATTCTCAGGACCACAGTTGTAGGCCGCAATCACGAGGTTCCAGTCACCGAAGATACGATAGAGGTCGCGCAGCAGACGGGCAGCGGCGTAAGACGACTTCACGGGGTCGCGGCGCTCATCAACGAGCGAGTTGATCTCCAAGCCATACTGCTTACCAGTAGCCGGCATAAACTGCCAGAGACCAGCAGCACCCACGCGCGACACAGCCTTCGGATTGAGGGCCGACTCGATGATGGGCAGATATTTCAGCTCCAGAGGCACTTGATAGGCCTCGAGCGCCTCTTCGAAAATAGGTACGTAGAAGTTAAACGCACCAAGCATGTAACTCACCGAGTAGCGCAGCCGTCCGCAGTAACGGTCGATAAACCTTTGCACAATGTCGTTATAGGCCATCTCCATCACGGTTGGCAGGCGCTGCAGTCGCTCTATGTAGACCTCCTTGGGATAGGTGGGATTCTCGTTCTTCATCTCGCAGTCGCCAGGTGTGCCGAGATAAGTCTTCGACATATAAAGATTGAGCAGACTGTCCAGGTCGTAGGTCATGGCCTCGGGGAAATCAATCAGTTCCTCGTTGCCCTCCTTATCAGTGACCGTCAGCTCGTCCTCAACGGGGACGGTGAAGTCCGTTGAGGCATCCTCATCGTCTTCATCTTCCTCATCGTCTATTTCCTCAACATCTTCCTCTTGGTTCTCTACCTTGTTATTATTTACCTGTGCTTGCATTGATGAAGGTAAAAGGGCTAAGAGGCAAAAAGGTAAGAACCATTTTACCAGCCAATTCACCTGTTTCTCTCCTGTTATCCAAATTTTAGTCATATATCATTATTTTTATTCAACTTTCGCAAGCTCCGCTTGCTGGGAGTTAGCGGGAGTTAGATGGAGTTAACGAGCCAATGGCTCGTGTAGTTAACGGACATTACTTTTGCTGAAAGAACATTTGTCCCTTAACTCCACAGGCTGAAAGCCTGTTAACTTCTTATAACTTCTTATAACTCCAAACATGCGAAACTTGTATCTTTTTACTTTTTACATTTAAAAATTCAGGCTGCATTGCAAGCCCAGCGACGACCCGTCGAGGGGATTGTTCGACGAGCGGTTGTTCAGGATGGTAGGCTCCACCTTCAGACTCAGGTCCTTCGAGATGTCGAAGTTCGAGAGCTCAGCATCCACGTAGGCATCGATCACCGAGAGGGCATAGACGCCCAACAAGACAAAGAAACTCAGGTCGCGCCAGCGGCGGAACTTGTCCTTACGCTTCTTGAAGATGTCCTTATAGCGATCCTTGTTCGAGTCGTCGATATGCGTTCCGAGGTGCAGGAACATGTTATAGCTCTGCGTGGCGGGATCCTTATCCGTCAGGTCGAGATAGGCCTGCGAATAGTCTTTATACATGTTGTTGTTCCAGTTCATCGCATACAGACAGCCTACGATTCCGCCGTAGACGATGGGCAGCTTCCAGTACTTACGGTTGTAAATCTGTCCACCACCAGGGATGACGAGTGCCAACCACAGCGCCCTCTTGGGATTGGGCTGAAATTTCGTCATGTCCTTCACGGGCTTCACCTCCTCCACGGTATGAGCGACAATCGACGGCTCCACCTCCTCCACCACCACCTTCGGGATGACGGTGTCCTTTGCCAGCGAGTCCTCGATAGCCACGAGCATGCTGTCTATCGCATCCAGCTTCTTAACCTCCTGGGCACTGCTCACGAGGGTGCCTGCCAACAGGAAGATACCGATGACTATCAGCTGTCTATACATTCTTTACTTTGTCGAAGACGTTCATGATGTTCTCCAGCTCGTCCTCGTTCTCGAAGGGGATGCTGATGCGACCCTTACTCTGCGGCGAGCAGGTCATCTGTACGCGGACCCCGAAGAGTTGCGAGAGACGGTCTCTCAGAATACTGTATTCCAGTGGCAGTTGTCGCGGTGCCACGGCCTTCTTGGCCTCCTGCAGCGAGTCTCCCTTCTTCATGGCCTGCACCAGTTCCTCCACCTTGCGCACGGAGTAGCCGTTACGCTTCACGTCGTTGAAGAGCTTGATCTGTGCCGAGGGACTGTCGATAGAGAGCAGCGCACGGGCGTGGCCCATGTCCATCTCCTTGTTCTTCAGTGCCATCTGTATAGGGGCGGGCAACTTCAGCAGTCGCATATAGTTCGTGATCGAGGTACGGCTCTTGCCCACGCGCTCCGAGATCTTCTCCTGTGTCAGGCCCGTGGTCTCTGCCAGGCGCTGGTAAGCCAGTGCTATCTCTATCGCGTTGAGATCCTCGCGCTGGATATTCTCCACGAGGGCCATCTCCATCACGTCGTCGTCCTTGGCGGTCTTGATGTAGGCGGGCAGGGTGCTCAGTCCTGCTAGCTGTGCGGCTCTCCAACGGCGCTCACCAGCGATGATCTGGTAGGTGCCGTTCTCCGTCTGGCGCACGGTGATAGGGGTGATGATGCCAATCTCACGGATGCTCATAGCGAGTTCCTTGAGCGCCTGCTCGTCGAATTCATGACGGGGCTGATTTGGATTGGGCTCTATCTGACTGATGGCAATCTCGTTGAGGTTGGATGTGCCCTTGATCTCAATGTCGCTGGTATCGATTAGCGCATCCAGACCAAGCCCTCTGCCGCTACTGATATTGTCGAGGCCGCGCCCAAGCGCACTTGAGTTGTATTTCTTTCTGACAGCCATAGCCTATTGTTTGTTTTTATTGATGATCTCATTGGCCAGTGCCAGGTGGTTCTTCGCACCTGTCGATTCGGCATCATAGAGGATCACGGGCAGTCCGTGGCTCGGGGCCTCTGAGAGTTTTACATTACGCTGGATAACGGTCTTGAACACAAGTTCCTGGAAGTGGCGCTTCACCTCATCGTAGATCTGGTTTGCCAGGCGCAGACGACTGTCGTACATGGTCAGCAGGAATCCCTCGATCTCCAGCTGCGGGTTCAGCTTGTGCTTGATGATGCGGATGGTGTTCAACAGTTTCGAGATACCTTCGAGGGCGAAGTACTCACACTGCACGGGGATAATCACCGAATCGGCAGCCGTGAGTGAGTTCACGGTGATGAGGCCCAGTGAGGGCGAGCAGTCGATGAGGATATAGTCATACTCGCTGCGGATAGGTTCGAGGATCTTGCCGATGATCTTCTCGCGATCGTTGAGGTTCAGCATCTCGATCTCTGCTCCCACGAGGTCGATATGACTTGGAATCACGTCGAGACCGTCGATATCTGTGGTATAGATGGCATCGCGCACATCTGACTTGTTGATGATGCACTCATATAAGGAACACTCTACCGTCGAAATGTCAACACCGAGTCCGCTGGAGGCATTGGCCTGGGGGTCTGCATCGACCACGAGAACCGATTTCTCCAGAGTGGCCAGCGATGCTGCCAGGTTAATGGTGGTTGTGGTCTTTCCCACACCGCCCTTTTGGTTTGCTAAAGCAATAATCTTTCCCATTTGCTTACTTCTAAACTTGATAAAAACAAGAAATTTGGGCACAAAGTTACAAAATTATTAAGAATTAAGAGTTAAGAATTAAGAGATTTTTGTAACTTTGCACGCAAATCGTTGTTATTTTATGGAAATTAAACGACCTTTATTACTTATTTCCAATGATGACGGCTATCAGGCAAAGGGTATCCGTCAGCTGGTGGAAATGGTTTCCGACTTCGGCGATGTCCTCGTCTGTGCCCCTGATTCAGCGCGCAGCGGCTTCGCCTGTGCCTTCTCTGTGACCACACCTCTCACACTCGTCTGCCAAGAACAGTTCACGGCGTCTTCGGGTGCTCATGTGGAGATATGGTCGTGCAATGGCACCCCCGTCGATTGCGTGAAGATGGCACTCTCTGAACTCTGTCCCCGCAAACCTGATATGGTCATCGGTGGTATCAACCACGGTGATAATGCCTCGGTGAATACCCACTATAGCGGCACGATGGGTGTCGTGATGGAGGGCTGCATGAAGTATATCCCCTCAGTGGCGTTCTCGCTCTGCGATCATCGTGCCGATGCCGATTTCGAACCCTTGCGCCCCTATATCCGTGAGATCACCCAACGGGTGCTGGCAGAGGGACTGCCTCTCGGGGTATGCCTGAATGTGAACTTCCCCTTGGTGGATGCCTTTACTGGTGTCCGTGTCTGCCGCATGGCGAAAGGCACGTGGAGCAGTGAAGTGTCGAAGTACCGTCATCCCCGTGGCTACGACTACTGGTGGATGGTGGGCCGTTACCAGAACGACGAACCCGAGGCTGAGGATACCGATAACTGGGCCCTGACTCACGGCTACGTAGCCATCACCCCCACCCAGTCTGATGTCACCGCCTACTCCGCCCTGTCCCAAATCACGAATTGGAAGTTATAACTCCTCACTCCACACTCCTCACTCCACACTCCACATTCCACATTCCACATTCCACATTCCACATGAAATATTACTTGATAGTTGGCGAAGCCTCGGGCGACCTCCATGCATCACACCTGATGCGGGCATTGAAAGATATTGACGCTGAGGCTGAGTTCCGCTTCTTCGGCGGTGACCTGATGACAGCCGTTGGCGGCACACGTGTGCGCCACTATAAGGAACTGGCTTATATGGGCTTCATCCCCGTGCTCTTACATCTTCCCACTATTCTGAAAAATATGAAGATGTGCAAGCAAGACATCACCGATTGGAAACCAGACTGTGTGATTCTCGTGGATTATCCAGGCTTCAATCTGAAGATAGCCGAATACATCGGAAATGAGAAGCGGAAAGCGAAAAGTGAAAAGTTTGCAGACGGACGTATTCCTCAGATTTTTTACTACATTTCTCCGAAGATCTGGGCGTGGAAAGAGTACCGCATCAAGAACATCCGTCGCGATGTCGATGAACTCCTCTCCATCCTGCCTTTCGAGGTAGATTTTTTCGAGAAGAAGCACCATTATCCCATCCATTACGTTGGCAACCCCACTGCGGATGAAGTAAGGAGGTTTTTGAGGAATGTGGAATGTGGAATGTGGAATGAGGATACTCCTGCCGCAGACAAATCTCATTCCACATTCCACATTCCACATTCCACTCCACACTCCACATTCCACATTCCACATTCCACGAAAAAGATAATCGCCCTCCTCGCGGGCTCGCGAAAACAAGAAATCAAAGACAATCTCCCTGCGATGCTTGATGCAGTGGAGGGGATAGCACAGGATTACCGCATAGTCATCGCTGGGGCACCTGCCATAGAGTCTTTATATTATAATAGGTTCACGCGCGGGCGCGAGGTGGAGATTGTCTACAACGAGACCTACCCCTTGCTGGCACAGGCGCATGCCGCTCTCGTTACCAGTGGCACGGCCACGCTCGAGACTTGTCTCTTCGGAGTGCCTCAGGTGGTGTGCTACAAGGTGCCGCTGCCTAAGATCTTGGGCTACTTGCGCCGTCACTTGCTGAAGGTGAAATATATCTCACTGGTTAATCTCGTGGCTGATCGCGAGGTGGTGAAGGAACTTTTGGCTGAAACCTTCTCCGTGGAGAATATCCGCCACGAACTCTTGCAGATCCTCGATGGCGAGGCACGTGAGAGGATGCTCGAAGGCTATGCCGAGGTGGCTCGCCGCCTGGGCAATCAGAATGCCCCCGAAACAGCAGCAAGGATTATCGTGGGAAAATGTAAAAATGTAAAAAAGTAAAAGAGTAAAAAAGTAAAAATGAAAAAACTAATGACTATCGCGCTGATGGCTGTAGCAGCCCTCACCGCAAACGCACAGGACATCCAGCTTCACTATGACTTTGGACGCAACATCTATCCCGATGAGGAGGATGGACGCCAGAAGGTTACCGTTACCGTCGAGCAGTTCAAGGCCGATAACTGGGGCTCATGGTTCTATTTCGTCGATCTCGATCTGAGTCGGAAGTTCTTCCGCAGTGCCTACACTGAGATCTCACGCGAGTTCAAGTTCAAAAAGACGTCTCCCTTCGCATTGCATCTGGAGTACGATGGTGGTCTGGGTCGCGACGATATCCGCAGTTTCCAGCATGCCGCCCTCCTCGGAGGTGCCTATAATGGCCACAATGCCGACTTCTCAAAGACATGGTCAATACAGCTGATGTACAAGCAATACTTCAAGAGCTATGAATACACTAATGCCTACAGCAGTTTCCAGCTCACGGGTGTGTGGGGCCTGAACTTCGCCCATAACAAGTGCACCTTCTCAGGCTTCATAGATTTCTGGCGAGGTGAGAACTGGCGCCCTGGTCATGAGGGTCACGGCATGCTCGTCATCCTCACCGAACCTCAGTTCTGGTATAATGTCACTAAGAACATCAGCTTCGGTAGCGAGATTGAACTCAGCAACAACTTCATCTACAACACTTATAACGACAAGTCGTTCTTCATCAATCCGACCGTAGCGTTTAAGTGGAATTTCTAACAAAAAAAAGGCTCCCTCCCCGGGAGCCCTTTTTTTGTCCTTAATTCTTAACTACTTAATCACGACCTTTTTTCCATTGCGGATGTAGAATCCTGGCTTTGTGGGCTTGCCCTCCAGCTGTCGTCCATCTGCGGTGAACCACTTGTTGCTGTTGACACTGCTCTCGCTGGCTACAGTCTGAATACCTGTAGGAGGTGTCGGTGGGGTGGGGTTGTCGATAACGCCCTCGGGGTCTTCTTCCTCATCAATTACACCACCTGATGCTTCAGAAGGAGGATTAACATCAGTGATCGATCTCGGTCTTACACCTACAGAGTAAAGCTTACCATGAGCCTTGTCGCGCTTACCCAGACGCGTACCGCCACGCGCACCGCTGGGAGCCTCTTCCGCCAGGTAGAGCATATAGTAAGTCTGAGTCGGGAGATCATTATATTCCACGGTTACCTTAATCTTACCGTTTCCTAAATCTTCGTACTCCTTGATAGACGGACTGTTAAAATCGAGTTTATGAGTTTCTTCTGAGAGTCCTACAGGTAGTAGTTTATATACATAACCAGGATCTGTCTTCACCCAAACATCGATCTCACCGCTTCCTGCAGGAACGATGAAGGTGGCACCTTTGAATTCCATAGAGTAGGTGGTTCCACCTGGCTGTATTGTATTGGCAAGAACGGATGCGGCTACAGCCAGTGCTTGTGCATCTGTCATCGTTATTACCATGGTAATACCAGGATCGCCGTCCGAATTGTCGAATCCGGCATCTGGCCAGTCGCCATCATTACCTTTTTGATAGTTATCTTCATCATTCTTTGTCCAGAGGGTAAGGAGAATGTCTTTATTCTGTGCAAAATTCATCATGCTGACAGTCTTTGGATTTCCGTTCTCGTCGAGAATAGTATTTCCGTTTTCGTCTTTTGCTGTGTAGTCGGAGGCATTTGCCATTGAGACGGTTACATTCCTTGTCAGCGGAGTGATGACCACGCCGATAGTGACGGCATCACAGACAGCCTTAGTATCAGGCTTCTTTACAGGATTATCGGAATTGGTGTTATCCCAGTCATATTTATAGAGCTCGCCATTCTCTATTTCTACCAACTCTGGCTCGAGGTACTGCAGACCCATGTTCATGGTGATTTCAGAGAATCCCGAGATGGCACTCACGCCAGCATCGTTGGTGATGATAATCTGGCCAGGGAAGTTACCGTTGGTGGTGATGGTCAGTTTACCCGTCTTCGTAGCATCGCCGAGGTTGTTGAAGCGGATGCTCTTCACCTTATTTACATCGTTGATATGGAGTGTCAGACTCTCCAGGCGGCTCTCAATCTCTACGTTAGACACATCGTTGGTCATTACCAGCGTGTTCGTCTCAGGGTTGAAGACGATGGTTCCCGACTTGCTGTCAGTCGAGTTGCCCAGCACGTCAAAATAATTATCCTCTGTCACCTGAATGTCGTTAATCCAGAGTCCGTAGCCCTCACTCTGTGCTCTGTTCACGGTGAGTGTATAGCTGGCCTCAGCAGCCTCGTAGTTATCATTGCCAGCGAATTTGGCAGTGATGGTGGCTTCACCAGCGCCTATGAGTGTTACGGCGCCTGTGGTCTCATTCACTGTAGCCACGTCAGTGTTCGATGAAGTATACTTCACTCCTTCGAGCCCTTCAGGTGTAACAGTCAGTGTCGGAGTTTGGAACTCTGCACCCAATGTGGCCGTAGCCGTCTCTGCAGAGAACGTCAGCGTGGCAGTAGCCTTGGTGATGGTTATCTTTGCGCTTCCGGTAACGGTCTCAGTGGCTTCCTTCGTTACCTGATAGTAGACGGTATAG